>JAILKL010000124.1 GCA_024693775.1 Pseudobutyrivibrio sp. | reverse complement strand
GCAGCAACCTCTACCATTTTTCCACGAATACGTTTTTCCTTATAGATATTTTGCTTTTCTCTAACCCAAGCTGAAAGCAAAACTAGTAAAAGTAAAATGCCAATATATCCAAGAATAGGATACATCAGTGAAACTAATTGTTTGAAACCGGCGAAGCTGCAAATATATCCTGCAATAGCAACACCGATAAGAATCATGTGAAGCTTTTTGGAATCATCTGCAGCAAATCTCTTTGCCAAAGCATAGCTAAGACTAAATGCTGTATTAAAAATCAATGCAAAAATCGTAAATGTATAAATCTGGGCAAACAGTGGATTGATGTTTGCAACAATAGCGAGCATAGGAATCTCTGCATCCTTAACCAAATCAACATTTGCAAATAATGCACCAAACGCGCATAAAACGATAAGGCCAATCAAGGCTCCACCTATGGCACCACCCTTTTCTGCGATACCAATTCTAACCACTGACCCACCTAATACAAATGCCATAGATACACCTGTAATAGCACATAGAGAATAATAGTTTATTGCCGAGAATATAACATTTGGCATTGGAGAATCCATAGTTACAGCTACTGCTGATAAACTATCAAAATCATAGCTGTGTCCAATATACGTATATGCGGTAATAGCTATAATCATTATTATGATAATAGGTGTAAAAATACCTAGTACCGAGGTGATTTTATCAAAATCCATAAAGGATACAATAACAACCAACGCTGTACAAATCAACGCTCCTAGCCAACTAGGCATATTAAACTGCTGATGCAGATTGGCTCCAGCACCTGCAATCATAACAAAATATATTATGAATCCGGATATAATTAATGTGTAATCGATAATTTTGTTGACGATAGGATGAGCCACCTGCTCTAATACATCCTGGTGATTGTTTGAATCATAATAACAACCTAGTGTTACTATAATCTTACCAAAAATGATGTTTAGAGCTGCCAAAATCAGAATGCCTATAACACCCTGCTTTCCAAAGCTAACAAAGTATTGTAATAAATCCTGACCTGATGATAATCCTGCGCCTACGATTACTCCAACATAGGCTAATGCAATCTTAAAATATTTTCTTGCCACAAGCTACCTCCTAATGATGTATTAACATAACCATTGTAACAAACATTAATAAATATTCAAAAATACTGCATAAAACAACACATTATCATTTCACTATTCTATTTTATATTTTAAATCATTTGTAATACCTTGTTAATATAAATCACTAAAAAAACGTATTTGTCTTTTTCTTCATGTATAGCAGACACCCAAAGCAAAGTGTAATCTGTAATGCTGTTGAGCTAGGTGTGGCAAGACCAATATGAAACAATGATGTGGATCCCATTCTACTAATAATAAATGACAATGGAACTCTCACACCAAAGGCACCTATAATACCCTGCGCCATAACAAATCGTGTATATCCCATACCATTGAAAAAACCAACAAAGCAAAATAGGAAACATGTTAATAAGCAATCAATTGCATATGCCTTTAGATAATCAGCTGCTGCCAAAATAACCTCATGGTCATTTGCGAAAAGTCCTGCTAGCACATCACCATGGAAGAATGCTACAAAGAACATTGTGGCGCCAAAGGCAAACGATATTGCTACAGCCGACTTAAATCCCTTCATTGCTCTATCCATTCTACCAGCGCCTCTATTTTGAGCTACAAAGGCTGACATAGACTGCATAAATGAAGATGGTACCAGCATGATAAATGCACATACCTTTTCAGCCACACCGATACCCGCAGATTCTACTAATCCCAATGAATTTACAATAGCCATAATAACAAGGAATGAAATGCCTACTAGTAAATCCTGAATAGAAATAGGTGCACCAAGGAATACTATTCTTTTAATAATCTTGCTGTCCCATTTGATCATGTCTCTGTGTACCTCAAATGGTAGGGTCTTTTTTCTAATCAACACTAACGAAATAATTACACTGATAAACTGCGCACCAACTGTGGCTATAGCTGCACCAACTGTCCCTAAATGTAATCCTGCAACTAGAAAAAGATCACCGATAATATTACAAATACATGCTATAAATACTGTGACTAGAGGTGTTTTTGAATCTCCCATTCCTCTAAAAACACCACCTATTAGATTGTAGGCGATAATTACGACAGCTCCACCACCACAGATTCTTAGATATTTTACTGTTAAATCAAAGGCCTCTGTAGGAGCGTGCATAATGGTTGCAAGCTGTGGAGCAATTACTGGAAGAATAATAGTCATAACCACACCAACTAAGATAAACATTAAAAGACCGCTGCCAACAATTTGACCACCTTCTTGGGCCTTTTTTTCACCAATCTTTTGACCTAGGTAAATAGTCATGCCCATACAAAGACCGCTGATTAGATTTGTGATGGTAATCATCATCTGTGAACCTGTAGACACTCCTGATACATCTGCAGAGCTACCAAATTTACCAACAATAAGCAAATCCACAGCACCGTACATTGCCTGTAAAAATAGTGCAAGTAATACAGGTCCTGCAAACCTAAGTAAAGGTCCTACAATTTTTCCTGTAGTAAAATCGATTCTCTTTTCCATTTAATAACTCCTTCCAAGTATTCCAAAATAAATCATAAAAAAAAGCCGGATAAGAAATCTGGTATTTCAACCAGACATCTTATCCAGCTCGTTATTTCAATCGAATAACTCACCCTCCGATGAATGAAGTCATCTTAACAAGTTAAATTTACATTGTCAAGCATAAATATTTTTTATTTTTCCACCTCTACTTCAGGCTTTTCGCCGTAAATCTTTGTAATTACTACATTAATAACCGCAAGAGCAAGTCCAATTACTCCTATTGTGATACCTACAGGCATGAACTCTGCAGAAAGGTCACTATCATTTGATGTAACAAGAATTAGCGATAAGCCTGTACCAAGTAATAGGATAGAGAATACTAAATCCATCACAAAGCTTGTGATTCTACGCTTTTTGTTATCTCCATTCTTGAGGTTTAGAGCACTAAACACTACAGGAATTAATGCTAAAGCTGTAAGGATAACATAAAGTACATATAATGGATATTTCCACCATGGAGTAATAGAAACAATCTTTGAACCAGCTGATAGTCCATTCATGGCATTGCTTCTTGAAATAGCAAATACTATGTTCTTTGCTGCCTTTTGCATATTTGTGATTACAGTGTTGTTCATGTCTGCCTTTCCAAGCTTCCATAATTCTGCATCAGAATTGAGCCAGATATCTGTACCTGCTGCAAGACCTTCTCTTAAATCTTCGTATGCAAATACTGAGTATGAAGCCTGGTCCGTAATTACGAAGCCTTCAAAGCCCCACTCATTTCTAAGTACGTTTGTCATAAGTCCCACATGACCACCTGTCCATGTGTTACCAATTCTGTTCATACTAGCCATAACACCGTGTGCATCTGCCTTTGTAACTGCAGCCTCAAATGCCTTTAAGTAAACTTCTCTAATAGCCTGCTCGTTTGCAAATACATTTATGCCCATACGGTTTGTTTCCTGGTCATTTAAGGCGAAGT
The DNA here is from genome assembly GCA_024693775.1 of Pseudobutyrivibrio sp. Classification (GTDB taxonomy): domain Bacteria; phylum Bacillota; class Clostridia; order Lachnospirales; family Lachnospiraceae; genus Pseudobutyrivibrio. Next base: position 21,018 of record JAILKL010000124.1, on the reverse strand, counting down.
GCTTGATTGTAACCATTGCACCCTTACTCTGAGCGCCAAGTACTGTAGCTGCACCCATTTCTCCAGAAATATATCCATCCTCTGAATAATACTCAAAGTTTCTTCCTGAATATGGAGTTCTATGAATATTCATGGCTGGTGCATACCATCCAGCTACTGATAAAGCGATGCTGTCTTCACCAATGCACTTACCAAACTCTTCTGCTAAATCCTTGTTCCAGGTAGAAGCAAGAACAATTTCTGGTGGATATGCTGTACCGTTTTCTCCACCTACAAGTGTGCTAGAAATACCAGCTGTACCATCTTTATCTACAGTGGCTGGAAGCTGGATTGAATCAATACCAACTGTTCCATATCCACCAACTCGAACTAAATTATCAATTTCATCAACTGACATTTGCTGAATCAATGTATCCCAAAGTGGATCATCATAATCAGTTTCACGAAGCATAGCTACGTTTAGCTTGCCATATTCCTCGTCAATAGTACCTGTGACAGGCTCCTCAGTAACTGTATCATCAATTTCTTTAATTGCCTCACCAGCTACAAAATCCTCTGGAGCATCCCAGCTGCCGTCAGAATATGTTGTAGGCCATGTACCTGACCAATCAGCTCTTGATAAATATCTAAAGCTGTCATCAAATGTTCTGATATCTCCATCAGTAAACTGGTTAGAAACAGTAGCTCCTGTTTCTGTTGTTGCATATGTAGCAGAATCTAATTCAGCAACGTTCTTGTTGAATACAAGCTCTGCATTTCCGTCATAATCCATTCCGTTTGCTACAGTATAGCCCTTTGCAGCAAGGATATTGTTTAAGGCATCATGAGAATCCTTTGCAGCAGTGAAATAGTAATCTCCTGCATCAACGATATATGTGCCATAGCCATACTCATCGTATGTCTTCATAGAAGACTTGTCTACTGAGATAGTAACTGTCTCAGTGTCACCTGCTGCAATATCATCTGTCTTTGCAAAGCCTACAAGATCAACTGCAGACTTTTCAATATTGTTTTCCTTGTCATAATCTGTGTAAGGATTCTGCATGTACACCTGTACAACTTCCTTACCAGCTGTATCTCCTGTGTTTGTAACATCTACTGATATTTCGAATGTATTGTCTGTCTCATCTACTGAGTAGTTGCTGTATTCAAATGTTGTGTATGACAAGCCATATCCAAATGGATACTGAACTGTAGATGCATAGTCATAATTTGAAGCAGCTTCATTACCAAGAACTACATCCTCATATCTTGTCTCATAATATTTGTAACCAACATAGATGCCCTCAGCATAAACCATGTAGTTGGTTCCCATCATTTCTTCTGAGTTAGTAATGTTATATGAACCAAAGTTTGCCATTGCTGGAGCTGACATTGAATCGTATGCATATGTATCTACGAGTCTACCGCTGAAGGAAGCATCTCCATCTATAAGCTTTGCAAGACCATTTGCACCTGTCTCGCCTAATGCTCCAATCCAAGCAACGGCATCTACATCTAACCCTTCCAAGCCACCAAGCTCTACTGGGTTTTGTGTATTTAAAAGTACGATTACCTTGTCAAAGCTTTCTGTTGCCATCTTGATAAGATCAAGCTCGTTGTTATCAAGCTCAAGATACTTGTATCCAGATGAAAGCTCTCCTGTTGTAAGGTCTGCACTCTCTCCACCACTACGACCAATCATAACGATTGCTGCATCGTTGTAATCTGCAAAGCTGTTTTTTACATCTGCTGTGTATGCAGACTGTGGAACCTCGTTTACAGCGAACTCACCCTGACCGTACGCATCAATAACTGTCTTTCTGTATGTAGCGCCTGCACCATTTTCATAGAAATCCTTTGCAACAGGATTTAATGTGTAGCCTGCATTTTCAAGAGCTGTATAAATGCTAACTGCCTTTGTAGTATCAACGGAACCAGCTCCGCCACCGCCATATACAGAATCTACTGAATCTTGACCTAAAAGAGTAATAGAAAGATTTTTATCAAGTGGAAGTGCACCATTGTTCTCTAAAAGAACTGCGCCCTCTTCTTCGATCTGAGCTCCCACTGATTCCATGTGCTCCTTCATCTCATTTTCATCAGCATAATCTGATGTGAAATAGTCAGAGGACTCATCCTCTGCTTCAATGATTTTTTGGGTTTCTGCATTAAAGTAAACTGAAATTAAGCTAGAGTACTTGTTTGTGTATGCATTAGCAATAAACAATGAAACGATAACTGCTAAGGCCACCAAGCAAGAAACTATTAATCTCATCACTTTACCTATCCTTTGCATAAAAAAACCTCCTTTATATATTCTCGCCTTTGGCTTTTATCTTATGAATAAAAGATACCAAGAAACGAAAACATACAAAAGAGGTGTGGCACCGTTCGTCATTCAGCTGGCACGATTGGCACAGGTAACATAACCTGAAGCGAAAAAATGCCATCGTTTATTGCCCAATACATGTTTCCATTATATTTTTCTGCTATGTATTTAATACTCTTCATTCCAAATCCATGACCTGACTTTAGCTTTGTTGTGGCAGGAAGTGCATCCACAGTGGAATGAATTTCCTCGCTATAATTTTCTACCTGAATGGTAGTGAAGGCTCCCTTGGTCACAACATTTAAGCTAATAACACGCTTGGCCTCATCATTAAATTTGGCTACGCCTTCGATAGCATTATCAATGGCATTTCCCAAGATAGCATACAAATCAATAACATCTATAAAATCCAAATTCACATTATTAACAGAGCATGAGAAGGTAATATTTTGTGAGCTACAATACAAGCTCTTTTCTGCAAGTATTGTGTTTAAAACCTGATTGTCGCAGAATACTAGATTTTGATATTGCTCAATGTGCGACATTTGCTCGGTAATGAATGCATCCTTATCCTCATCTGATAGATTCTTTAAAGCCCTAAGCTTATGCTTCATATCGTGGGCATTTCTATTAACCAAATCAATCAATTCCTTTGAGATGGTATAGTGAGATGCTGAATCCTGTAAAATACGTGAAATAATGGCCTGCTCTCTAGAAGCCACCACTGCTCTGAAGTTGGCATATTGAATACCTAAGATCAAAACACAGGTAGTGAATCCCCATAATATACCAAAGTTTCTAACTGAATCCCCGACCCTAAACAAATGCTGTGCAGAAAAGCTTGAACCCATTAGGATAGAAAGCTCTAGAATGTAAAACCCTACCAAAAATGAACTATCCTCATATAGTTTTCCATCTGCCTCCCGCAGTTTGCTGGTAAATACTAAATATAAAATACAATATAAAATAGATGCTGTAATAACACTGATAACTATATAAATAAACAAATGGTCCTCAAGGAAGGTCCAATAGTACAAGGCCAATGCCTCATGAACAGATATATAAATCATATGTTGCATGGCATAGGCTGCAATAATTACATATAGGCTATCAACAAACCCTATTTTAAATAAATTTTTACAGTAAATAATTGTACTAATAGCAAGGCAAATATACCATGCACATGCCAGGTTTTGTCTTGCATCCGGCCCTACAGGCAAGGCTATTACAAAAAAATAAAAGAATGCAACAACAATATATATACCTGTAAGCGCAATAGCTTTTGGAATAAAATTTTTCTTTCTGGGAACAAAAGGTATTAAAATAACAAGCTCTGCTGCAAGAAGCTCTAATATAAATCTGATTTCCTCAAACGCACTAAGTCCAGTTATCATTAAAGGCCTCCTAATAATCTAGTAAACTGTTCTGTAAAACTAGCCTTTTTGCTACGACTAATTTTTAAAAGATAATCCCCCACCTGAACATCATCTTTGATAATGGCCTTTACATGCTTTAGGGCCACTAAATACCCCGAATTGCATCTGGCAAAGTTAAATGGCGCCAGCTTTTTTTCTGCGTTAGAAATACTTTCTCGAACTCTATACTCCTGATCCTTGGTGTGATAGATGCAATAATGCAAAGAAGATTCCACATAATATATTTCGCTGATTGGCAAGCTCACTATACCTGTAGCGGTCTGTAAAACCAAAGGCTCATCTGCCTTGTTCATCACCACAAATCGTAGGGCCTTTTTTAGCTTTAGGGCAAAGTCTGGATAGGAAACAGGCTTGATAACATAATCTATGGCATCTACCTCGTATCCTGAAAGGGCATATTGTGGCATTGCTGTAACAAACATCAAAACCACCTCCCTATCAATTTTTCTAAGGGCTCTAGCTGTATCCACACCATTTATCCCTGGCATATCAATATCCATAAGCACTAGATCAAACTGCCCCTTAAACCTCTCTAAAAAAATTTCTCCACTTTCAAAGGTAGTGATATGAAAGTCATTTTTGAATTCCTTTTCAAAGTCAGTCAGATAACCCGTCAAAAGAATAGACTCTTCCCTTACATCATCTACAACTGCGATTTCCATTCTCTTCTCCTATATAAACCATTAGTTTATATAATTTTGAATGGCTAGGAAGGATTTGTCAACACTCCAAAGCTTGTATCAAATTGATCATTTAATCTTCTGTGTAATGTAATAAATCCAATAACTGCTGCAACAACATCAACAACAGCAAAGCAATAAATCAAGCCGCTAAATCCCCAAATAGCGTTTAAAACAAGCATTGCTGGTATGAGCACAACGCCCTGTCTAAGCAAAGTGATGGCTGTACTCCAGCCTGCCCAGTCAGTGGCCTGTAGAAATGTCACTGATGATTGATAGATTGCATAAATTGGTGCTGTGATAAAGCATCCAACCAATATCTGACGACCATAGCCTGCAATAGCTGCATCATCTATAAATGCCTTAATAAGCACATCTCTGCCACCTATACAAATAACTGCAATTGCAAGACCAAATATCATACAAGCAATCATTGTCTTTTTCACAAACTCTTTTACTCTTTCATAATTACCTCTTCCATAATTGAAAGAAACCGCCGGCTGAACTCCCATACAAATTCCAAGCTGAGTAGTTGTAGATAATAGCATTATGGATCTGCTGATACCAAAGGCTCCCTGTGCATTTACATCTACTGACAATAACAGGTTATTTAAAACCATATATGAAACGCTCATAAGAACTGTGCCAGAGGCAATAGGAAGACCTAAAAGCATAGGACGTACTGCTGTTTCATATGATAAATCAAGATCTTTAATTGATGTGGAAAGGTATTCCTTTTTTCCCTTTAAAAGTCTAGCAAGAATGATTGAAGCAATAACATTGCCTATTACAGTAGCTACTGCTGCACCTACTACCCCCATGCCAAATCCAATAATAAAGATTGGATCTAAAATAATATTTGTAATAGTGCCTGTAAGGTTTGCAATCATTGGCTCCTTCATAGAACCATCTGCTCTCATAATGTTTACAAATCCATTAGAGAACATCATGACTGGACAACCCAATGCTAAAAATCTTAAATATAATACTGCATACTCTCTATAGCTATCAGCAGCGCCGAGCATTGAAATAATTGGACCTGTAAATATATTTAATATTAAAGCCATAGCTATTCCAACTACTACGCAGAAATAAAAACAAAAGCTTGATATTTTCTTGCTCTTTTTTAAATCTCTTTTTCCCAGGGCAACTGAAATGGCAGTACATCCCCCTGCACCAATCAAGGTACCAAAGGCCTGTATAATTGGGAAAATTGGCATACATACTGAAATGGCATTTATCATATCAGGATTGCCTGTTTTGCCTATAAAAAATACATCTGCCATGTTGTAAACTACCATAACCAGCGTAATGATTACCGTTGGTATGGCGAGAGATGCAATAACTGACCACACCTCTCCACTTTCTAACTTCTTTTGTCTATCCATCCTAATATCTCCTTTAAATATTACCTACCACAAGAGTTAAAACTGAAAATCCTGTCATGGCAACTAGTGGGCAAGCCACTGTATCCATTCCGTTTTGGGTAAACAGCTCTGTGATTGATGAGAAAATTGCTATCCAAAAGCATACTAGTACAACTAACCCTACGTTTGAAAGGGAAGTATGTCTATTGTATAGAATGAACACTGAAATAAATGTTGATAGGAACATTCCCATTGAACCTTCTATGCTCTTTGTACCCTCGATCATTGGACCAGATAATTTGTGTTTTCCAAATCTCTTTCCTACGAGTGCTGCCACTGCATCACCAATTCCCCATGCAATAACTGAAAGTACAACAATCCATGGCTGTTTGAATATTCCCCAGCCAAATAAAACAATTACAGCATAGGTTGAATATAGATAAATCATACTCTTTTGTTGTTCTCCAGCCTTGCGCTGCTTCATTCCCACATTCTTTTCTAGATTTGAGAATTTCGTGCCAAAATATGCTTCAAGCATAAAGATGATACATACTAAAAATGCTGAAATCCAATTTGTTGCTGGTAAGACTATAGGGATAATAGAAAAGACCGAAACAATATGTAGCATCTTTCTATAAAGCTCCCCTGGCATATTGAATTTTTTATTCAGTAAAACAGTACCACCTGCCAAAACTCCAAAGTGTAATTGTAATAAGATAAAGCACTTCAAGGTATTAAGAATTATATTTTCCATGATTGGCCCCCTTTTTTTTACTTCCGTAAGGATAGTCTCCTTTGGTAAACGTTTGGTAACAAAAAAAGACAAGAAATCCTTTTACAGATTTCTTGCCTTTAAATGCATCGATATATCCTTAGAACAAGCCTAAAAATTTCTTTTTATATGGCTCAGAGCTGATTGATAGTACCTGATATCCTGTCTCTGAAATAGCCTCTGTAAGCTTTTTTTCATCAACCTTATCCTCTGAAACAAAGCTACTCTCTCCCTTTGTATGAGAGCTGGATACTTTTTTAGCCTCTGGCACTAGCTTTCTGATGACCTCGTTTACATGCGCTTCGCACATGCCACACATCATTCCATCGATTTTCATAGTAGTCTTTATCACTGAAATCACCTCATAAATCAATTTTTCTATATATTACCATAAACAGTTAGGAATATCTAACTTTTCACCAACAATTTTCTTAGCCATCACATTCAGATAACAGAAAAAACATTATTCAGTATCATAATGGTAAAAAATAATTAATAACCAAAGGAGGGCTTTTGATGAAAAAAAGAATTGTTTCTCTGCTTATGGCGGCTACTCTTGCTACCAGCATGGCAGCGTGTGGTACAACTGACAATTCCACCTCATCCCAAAGCGAATCTAGCTCTACTGAAGTATCAGAAGAACAGGCATACATTGAAGAGGCCTTAAATTTAGCTAATAATACAGATGTAACATGGAGTTATGATAGTGATGCTGATGCATGGACAATGTCAATCGTGTCAGCCGTCGCATATCCAGAAATCGAAGATGAACAGGGTGTTTCTGTATGTATACCAGGTGCCTATATAACAGGTATTGATACAGATGGAGACGGAAAGGCTGATGTTACAGCAGATTCCTACACTGAGGCTGTAAACGGTACTCTTGTTATCGATTACGATGCCGAAATTGTCAGCTCAAATGGTCAAACCTACACAGCTGCTACTGCACCTGTTATTGTAAACACTGGTGCTGCAGGATATAGTTCATCTACAAATACAGAAGCTGCAACCACATATGCTTCTGAGGGATATATAAATATGTCCTGCGGTAACAGAGGTAAAAATGATACAGCCACTGATGAAGATGGAAATGAGTACTATACAGGTGATGCTCCATGCTGTCTAGTAGATCAAAAGAACGCAATTAGATTTGTTAAATATAATATTTTACTCGGCAATCTACCTGGTAGCACAGATTACTTTGTATCAACTGGTGGTTCAGGCGGTGGAGCTCACGCTACAATGGTGGCTTCCACGGGAAACAACTCAGATTTCTATGATTATGAAATTGAGGCTGGTGCAGTTGGCGTATACCAAAATGATGATGGTAGCTACTCTACTTCAGTAACAATAGATGGCACAACCTACGAAATATCTGATGGTGTTTGGGGTTGTATGGCATATTCTGCTATCACATCCTTATATGAAGCAGATATGGCGCTAGCCTTTGAATACTACATGGATACTGATTATGATTTTGGTACAGATTTCAAGGAACAGTTAGCAGAATATCTCTCTGAGGAATACATGGATTATATCAACGAGCAAAACCTTTCAGTAAATGAAGCAGATGTTCAGCTTGATATCAATGGCGACGGAGATATGACTGATACAATTCAATTATCTATTGAATATGATTCTGAAAAATATGCAGATACAAACGGCTATGGTGGTACCTACCTAGACTTTTATCTAGCTGAATTTGAATCAAACCTTCAGTGGTATCTTGACAACCTAGACTATGCTGAGGATTGGACTTGGTTTGATGAGTCAGGAAATGCTCATTCTGATGAGGAAGTGGCAGAAATGACTTCTGAAGATAAGGCAGCTGCATTTATCGAAGGCAGATATGCAAAGAGCTCTTCTAATGGCGACATGATGGGAGGCCCTGGTGCTGGCGGCCCTGGTGAAGGTGGTCCTGGTGAAGGTGCTCCAGATGGTGGTGCTCCTGGCGAGGGAGGCCCAGATGCTGATACTACCTCAGATGCTGAGGCTTCATCTGATCGTAGCTTTGATAATAGCGATGTCGCTGAAAACTCTGCTGGAGATACTATGGATGTAGGTACTCCTGATGCTGGAACAACTCAGTCAGCAGGTAGCACAACAGATTCTGCAAATTACTCAACCTATGAAGAAATGCTTGAAGCATATCAAAATGATATTGCAGAAATCGAAGCTGGTGACAAATATGGAAACAATATAGTAGACCTATATAATCCACTTAACTACATAGGTGCAGATGGCACAGAGGATGCCACATGGGTACGTATCCTTTGTGGAGCATCTGAGGGTGATATCTCAATGTTCAACTCTCTCAACCTACAGATTGCCATGTTAAATGCTGGTATTGATGCCACAATCGATTGGCAGTGGGATGGTGGACATGTACCTTCAGAGATTTTAGGCGATAGTCTATCATACTATGTAGACAAGATGTATGGTGAATATGTAGATGGCGCAGCAACAATAGAAAAAGCCGAGGCTACACCACAGACTACAAATGGTGATGCAACAGAGGCCTCTGGCACAGACTTATCTAGCTGGGTAAATTATGATGACACCTCATCTGTTTCATTCTCACTGGCAGACGCTGTAAGCTATAGAACTGCAGGAGCATCAAAGACAGTTCCTGGATTTGATGTTATTGATTATGGCCAGGAAGATTATGTCTTTGGAAATAGCGAAACCGATGCTCGTCATTGGAGTGAAAAGCTTCTCGAAGTATTAGAGGAGCATGCGGATGAGCTTTCTGAATTATTTAATGCAACTTCTAACTAACCTTATATAAATAAATCCCTGGATTTCCTTATGGATTTCCAGGGATATTTTTTAGCCTATTTCACGAATTAAATTTACCATTTCAATTGCACCCTGTGCACATTCAAAGCCTTTGTTTCCAGCCTTTGTACCTGCACGCTCTACGGCCTGCTCTATGGTATCAGTTGTCAGAACACCAAACATCACTGGAACCTTTGATGACAGGCTCACCTGGGCTATTCCCTTTGAAACCTCTGCGCAAACATAATCATAATGAGATGTGGCACCTCTTATAACAGCTCCAAGGCAAATTACTGCATCATATTTTCCTGTATCCACCATTCTCTGGGCAATCACAGGAATCTCAAATGCACCTGGAACCCAAGCCACCTCTATATCATCCTCTTGTACATTTTCTCTTTTTAATCCATCGATGGCTCCTCCTAGAAGCTTTGATGTAATAAACTCATTAAAGCGGGCTACAACGATTCCCACCTTTATATTTTCTGATACTAGTTTTCCTTCATATACTCTCATTTCATTATCCTCCTACATTTCCAAAATGTGCCCCATTCTATCCTTTTTAGTTTTAAGGTAAAAAACATCATATTTATTTGCCTTTATTTCAATTGGCACACGCTTATTAATCTGGATTCCGTAATCCTTTAGCTGATATATCTTATCTGGGTTGTTGGTTAACAGCTCTAATGAGTGGACTCCCAAATCTCTTAAAATCTGAGCTCCCACATAGTACTCTCTCATGTCTCCAGGAAAGCCTAGAGCCAGATTAGCCTCTAGGGTATCCATGCCCTCATCCTGTAGCTTGTAGGCTCTTAGCTTATTAACTAGTCCAATGCCTCGCCCCTCCTGCCTCATATACAAAAGAATTCCTCTTCCATTTTCTGAAATCATTTCCATGGCACGCTCTAATTGCTGGCCGCAATCACATCTCAAGGATCCAAACACATCACCAGTGAGACATTCAGAATGAACTCTGCATAAAACATTCTCACCGTCCCCCAAATCTCCATTTACAAGGGCCACATGATGCTCACCTGTGATTTTATTGATATAGCAATGGGCTGTGAAAAAACCATATTTGGTAGGCATTTTTGCTATGGAAACACATTCCACCAAATCATCAAAAATTTTTCTGTACTCAATCAAATCTGCAATTGTAATCATTGTGAGATTTTCCTTTTGAGCAAAAGCTTCTAAAGCCTCCCGACGCATCATGGTGCCATCCTCTGACATAATTTCACAGCATAGCCCACATTCCTTTAGCCCTGCCAATCGCATCAAATCCACCGTAGCCTCTGTATGGCCAGCACGAGTGATTACTCCTCCCTTTTTTGCAATGAGAGGAAACATGTGTCCCGGTCTTCTAAAATGTGTGCCATCTACACTATCATCAGCAAGCATTCGAGCTGTAAGGCCTCTTTCCATGGCTGAAATACCTGTGGTGGTATCCACATAATCTATAGATACCGTAAATGCGGTTTCATGATTGTCAGTATTATTTTTAACCATAGGATAAAGGTCCAACTTTTCTGCCAACGTCTCGCTTACTGGCATACATATCAATCCCTTTGCCCTGCTAGCCATAAAATTGACATTTTCAGTAGTGGCAAATTCTGCTGCACATATTAAATCACCTTCGTTTTCTCTATCCTCATCATCCATAACAAGAATAAGCTTTCCATTTCGTAAATCCTCAAGGGCCTGTTCAATTTTATTTTTATCCATATAAAGCCTCCAAATATCCTTTGTCTTCCTTTGCATTTTCCAAGAAAGAAGTAACATATTTTCCTATTACATCATTTTCCAAATTAACCAGCTGTCCTGGTCTTTTATCCTTTAGAATCGTCCGCTTTAGCGTATGGGGAATGATAGAAACACTAAAGCTATTTGCAGATTTTCTTGCCACAGTAAGACTAATCCCATCTATGGCAATAGAGCCTTTTTCAACAATTCCATTTAAAATCTCTTTGGCAGCATTTATTTCATACCAAATGGCATTTCCATCCTTTCTTGTGGCTTTAATTCTCCCCACACCATCTATATGCCCTGATACAATGTGACCACCAAACCTATCTTTCATGGACATGGCTCTCTCCAAATTTACCTGTCCACCAATTGACAATTCTCCCAAGCTAGACCTACTATAGGTTTCATTCATAACATCCACAGTAAATTCTGTGGTAGAAAATCTTACAACTGTCAGGCAAACTCCATTGACTGCAATGCTGTCTCCCAAATGAACATCCTCTAAAGCCTTGCTTGCTCTTATTGTGATTTGGCTGGACGCGCTATTTCTATTTATCTCCTTTACGTTACCAATCTCTTCAATTATTCCTGTGAACATGGATATACCACCTCGTTTTCTATCAGGATGTCCTCTCCTATAGTTTCAATGTTTTTTGTTATTAGCCTGAAGGCATTAGCTGGAGCCTCTATGCCATTTCCTTCCACTGGACTTTTTGCATTGCCTCCAAAAATTTTGGGTGCCATAAAAATCTGTAGCTCGTCTACAATTTCTTCCTCAAATGCACTATAGTTTAGAGTGGCTCCTCCCTCTAATAAAATACTGTCTATACCCATTTCCCCCAGCTTTTCCATTAGGATTTTTAAATCTACATGACCATTTTTTTCTGGCAATGACAGCACCTTACAATTCGCATTTACGTATTGGTTAATTTTTTCCTGATCCTCTACGCAGGTGGCAATTATTGTTGGGGTATCTGCTGCTGTCTTAACCACATTTGCAGTTAATGGTGTTTGTAATCTAGAATCGCAGATAATTCTGATAGGATTTTTGGAATCCATTTCTAGTCTACAGGTAAGCATTGGGTCATCTGCTAGCACAGTCCCTATCCCAACCATAATTCCTGACAATTGATGGCGTAATAAATGCACTCTAATTCTGGATTCCTCTCCAGTTATCCACCTTGATTTACCTATCTTTGTGGCGATCTTCCCATCTGCTGTCATGGCATATTTCATAACAACATATGGCAATTTTGTCTTTATATATTTATTAAATACCTTATTTAATTTCTCACACTCATTTCCAAGCACTCCTACTACTACCTCGATGCCATGATCCCTTAATATTTCCACACCTTTTCCTGCCACTAGCGGATTTACATCAAGAGTTCCCACCACCACTCTGGCTATTTTGCTTTCTATAATAGCCTCGGTGCAGGGTGGCGTTTTTCCATAATGGCAGCAGGGCTCTAGAGTCACATAAATAGTGGCTCCTACCGGATCCTCCTGACAGTTGGCCAGGGCATTTCTTTCCGCATGTAGCTTGCCATATTTTTCATGATATCCCTCTGCAATAATCCTGCCATCCTTAACAATTACAGCACCTACCATGGGATTCGGATTTACGTAGCCAGCTCCCTTTTTAGCCAGAGCTATTGCTCGCTCCATATAATACTCATCATTCATCCCCATCCTCCTTTCTAGAAAATAAAAAATGTCTTGAATACAACTATCCAAGACATAAATAAACACTAGCAAAAGGAATATATTGAGAACACTGATCTCAAAAATAAAAAACCCTGAGAACATAAAAATTCTCAGGGTATAGCTTCACCGTTGCTAAAACTCTTCTTTCATCCAGACTGTACTGTCGGCCTCGGAATCTCACCGAATCATGCCATAAAGGCTCGCGGGCTATACCGCCGGTAGGGAATTGCACCCTGCCCTGAAGATAGCTATTCAATTGAGCTAAATTCTAATACTTATACTATTCTAAGTCAACACTATTATTTACAATTACAGCATTGAATCTTCTTTTTAATGGTAGCGTCCGGATGTAGTAGAGGGAAAAGATTTATATACAATGCAATTAAATTGACAAGTAGTGCACCAATCCATGCACTGACTTCCGCATAGGCTGTAGCTGGAAAACCTACTATTCCTATAAAAAATGAAACAGTAAAGGTCCTTAAGAACATTTCCAAAATTCCCGATAGCATCGGAAGCATTGGCTTGCCCATTCCCTGCACAGTGGCACGCACCACAAACAATATATCTACAAATATTTTCATCAATCCACATATTGGCAGATACTGGCATACCAGCACTATTTGCTCCTTTCCTGAAAGCAGGAATCCGCCAAGCTGAGCTGGAAAAAATACCATAAGTGAGCCCAAAACTATATATGAAACAATGGATATTCCAAGAACTACCTTTAGCCCCTCTTTTATTCTCTGATAGTTTCTGGCACCATAATTTTGACTGGTGTAGGCTGTCATTGCACTGCCTGCTGTTGCGGCTGGATTCATAAATAGATTTAGATATTTACCGCAAGCTGCATAGGCAGCAGTATAAACAACTCCATAGGCATTTACAAAGCCCTGCACCACCATACATCCAACAGCAGTAATTGAATTCATAAATGCCATTGGAAGACCATTTCTCAGCAAATCCCAATAGGTTTTAAAGCTATTTTTAAAATGCTTTTTTTCCATTCTGATTTCCGGAATCTGTCTTAGCTGATTGATACATATACCCACAGATACCACCTGGGCAATTAATGTGGCAATAGCAGCCCCCTCGACTCCCATTCCAATAACCAGGATAAACAAGCTATCTAGCGCTAAGTTAATAATTGATGAGGCAATAATAGCCTTTAATGGGGTTTGACTGTCTCCAAAGGCCCTAAGAATGGAGCCAGCTATGTTATAGCAAATGCCAATGGAAAGACCGCCAAATACTATGTAGCCATACTTTAGACTGTCGCTAATAATCAAAGGATCTGTTCTCATAAAATTTAACAGTGAAGGCAAAAATGCCACACTGATTAATGACAGGCTAATGGCTAAAATTATTCCAAGTATTATTGTGGCAGCTAGACGATGTCTCAGCTGATCAATATCCTTGGCACCATAGCTTTGTGCCACCAAAACTGAAAATCCATTTGCCAATCCAAAGGAAAATCCTACGATTAAAAAGAAAATTGATCCCATGTTTCCTACTGCTGCAAGGGCATTATCCCCCAAGCCCTTTCCAACAATAAGAGTATCCACAAAGTTGTATACCTGCTGCAGCATACTTGTTAAAAGCAAAGGCCAATAAAATGCCATAATAAGCCTAAGTGGACTGCCTACTGTAAAATCCCTATTTTTCCTCATGTCAAATACCTTCTAGACTTCCTATAAAATTTTACTCACATAATATAAAAAATGACTAGCCTAAACTAGTCATTTTTTGTCTTTTCCTGTGTATTTATTTTCACTTTATTATCGATTAATGCGATGTAAATCATCCTTTTCTGCGACGATTAATAATTCATCATCCTTTTTCATAGGAGTGGTTGGGTCAATGATTTTCCAATGCTCACCATCCTTTACAGCAACTACGTTTACCTTGTAATGCTTACGGATATTTAATTCCATAAGATTTTTTCCTACCCACTGTGGTAATGGATTGATTTCTACCATACTAAGTGTTTTATCAACCTGGAAATAATCTAAAAATGTATCAGATGATAAAATACGAGCTGACTGCTGTCCACCATATTCCTCTGGAATAATAACCTTATCAGCACCAATTTTCTTTAGAATAGAGGTCATACGATCTGATGAGCTCTTTGCAACAATAAGAGGAACTCCCTGCTCCTTTGCAACTGCAACCGCCATGATGCTAGCTGCAAGATTTCCACCCATTGCTACAGCAACGATATCCATATTTTTAAGGCCTAGTGCCTCAACCTCGTCCTCGTTTGTCAAATCAGCTACAACAGCAGATGTTGAATACTCCTCTGCATCCTTTAGCTTGTCCTCATCAATATCTACGATAAGAACATCAGAGCCCATTTCATACATGTTTTGAGCCAAGCTGATTCCGTATTTACCTAGTCCTAAGACCGCAATAGACTTTGTCATAATATCCTCCTTAACCTACAAAGAATTTTCCTTCTAGGTAGTTACACTTTTTCTCTTTTTTAGGTCTGCCTGCAAAGAAAATGGCCATGGAAATAGGACCAATTCTTCCCAAATACATAGCAATAATAATTATAATTCTACCTACAGTATTAAGGGTGGTAGTAAAATCTCTAGTAAGACCTACTGTCGCTGATGCACTGATAACCTCAAAAAGTGCATCCTCCATGTTTACTGGATTGGTGGCGATAATTATTAAAGTCAAAACAATTATAGTAAATGCACTGACATATACAATAACCGATGCCTTGCGTAATGCCTCATCAGAAACTCTGCGATGGAAAAGCACATGTGCATCATCCGATCTAATGTATGAAATAATACCCATTAAAGCAAGGAAAAATGTAACTGTCTTGATACCACCGGCTGTACCAACTGGCGAGCCACCTACAAACATAAGGACATAGCAGATAACACATGAGAAATCTGTCATGGCATGCTGTGAAAATGTAGCAAAGCCAGCTGTTCTAAGGGTGATTGACTCAAACAAGCTATTGATAACCTTATCTACCAAGGACATGTTACCTATTGTGGCTGGATTGTTAAATTCTGCAATAAAAAATACTGCCCAACCTATTACAATAAGCGAGAAGGTCACTGTTAAAACTAATTTGGTATGCTCACCAAATCTTTTAAATATTTGTACTGGATTGAAACGACGCTCAAATCCCTTGCGAATATTTGCTGATAAATCAAACCATACCACGTATCCTAAACCACCTAAAACAATAAGGAACATGGTGACAAATAATACTAGTGGATTGCTAGCGAAATCTCCAAGGCTATTTGTTCCTATAATATCTATTCCCGCATTACAGAATGCTGAAATGGATGTAAATACAGAAACCCAAATGCCTTTACCAATACCAAATCTAGGTATAAATTCTATTGAATATAAAGCTGCACCTAAAAGCTCAACTGTAAGAGTGCCTCTAAAAATCTTGATGAGCATCTTTAGAATACCTGTATCTGTTTGCAAATTCAGCGAATCCTGAAGCATCTTTCTATCTCCAAGAGAAAACTTCTTTTGTGTCAGAAGCATTATCATGGAAATAACGGTGATAATACCAAATCCTCCCACCTGAATTAGACATAAAATAATAACATGTCCAAAGGAGCTCCAGTAGCTGACTGTATCAACTACAGTAAGTCCAGTAACACATACAGACGTTGTTGCTGTAAACAGTGCCGTAATGAAATCAGTCCATGTTCCATCAGCCGATGAAATTGGTAGCGTAAGCATTATTGCTCCCGCAAAAATAGCTACCAAAAAGCTGATTGGAATTAATCGCATGGATGATACACGCTTTAATTTCATAAATCCTAATTATCCTCTTTTAAATTATTACATGCTAATTATTCCCAGTACATTTAAAACTGCACTAACTAGAATAATTATAACAAAAACAGGGCAAAGGAATTTAATCATAAATGAAAAAATTGCTTTTCTCTTAAATGGATGATTGTCCTGCTCTACCTCATCCTCTAGCTTTTCGATAGTCATAAATCTTGTAATGAGAATACAAGTAGCAAAGGCTGCAATAGGCATCATCACTGAATTTGTAAGGAAATCAAAGAAATCCAAAAGCTGCATACCTGCAATCTTTACATTTGCAAGTGGACCATTTCCAAGTGATGACAAGCTGCCAAGAATTAACATAATCACAGCCATAACAATTGTACCACGTCTTCTGCTCCATTTAAATTCATCAGAAAATGTAGAAACGGCGCTCTCTGTAAGAGCTATAGCACTGGTGACTGCTGCAAATAAAACAAGGGCAAAGAATAAAATGCCGATAATTTTACCAAAGCCCATGCTGGCAAATATCTTTGGCATGGTGATAAACATAAGTGAAGGACCTGCCTTTAGCATAGATTCATCACCATTATAAAATGAAAATACTGCCGGTATAATCATCAGGCTGGCAAGTATTGCTATTGCTGTGTCAAAAATCTCTACTTGTTTTGTTGAATCCTCAATACTGACCTCTTTTTTTACATAGGAACCAAATGTAATAAGGATACCCATGGCAATGGATAGCGAATAAAACATCTGCCCCATGGCAGTAACTACTGTCATAATAGAAAAATGTGAAAAGTCAGGGACAAATAGATATTTTACTCCACTAAGCGCTCCAGGTCTAGTGACAGAATAAAAACAAATTATAATGGCCAGAACTACTAATACTGGCATCATCATTTTGGATACTCTTTCGATGCCGTTTTTTACTCCCATAAAGATGACACCTAGGACTAAAATAGCAAAAATAATAAACCAAAATTCAGCCTTTGTGCCGTTTGAAATAAAATCAGTAAAGAATGTGTCTCCAGCTATTACCTGGGCATCTGAACGAATATACTCAAATAAATACTTACAAACCCATCCACCGATAACTGAATAATAAGGCACAATTAAAATAGGTATAATGGCGTTTATCCATCCGCCTAATCCCATAGCCTTATTGTTATCACTAATTACATTGAATGCCCCAACTGGACTCTTTTTTGTGTGTCTGCCGATAGCTGTCTCGGCAATAATCATTGTGTAGCCAAAAGTAAGTGCTAATAGTATGTATATAATTAGAAAAATTCCCCCACCATATTTTGCACAAAGGTAAGGGAATCTCCATATATTACCCAAGCCTACTGATGCTCCTGCCGCTGAAAGTACAAAGCCTATTTTTCCAGAGAACGAGCCTCTCTTATCGTGTTTCAAAATTACTTTCCTCCCTAAAACTTCAAATAATAGGCATATTATAGCATCCACTTTGCTATAATACATCACCAAATTAATGCTTTAAACTGCTAAATTATATCTAATTATAACAATTGCATTTATACAAAAAGAGCGTACATCAACTCCTATTGGAATTAATGTACGCTCTGATTTTTTATTTATTTTCTTCCCACAAGTAATGTGGATCCTGATAATTCCATCCAAATGGATTCCCATTTTGTCATGAACTTTCCATCTGTGGTATCGATAAGCTCTACCTGTTCATATCCCATATCCTTTAGACGCGCTACAAAGGCCTCCATATCGCCATATCTGCCCTTTGACATAATATCGTGAATGGCAAAGGTTCCACCCTTTTTAAGTGTTCGCAAGGTTTCTAGCAATAGCTCCTGTCTGTTTTTGCTAGGAATATTATGATAAACATAATTGCTAGTAACCACATCAAAGGTCTCATCTTCAAAATCCAGCTTTGTAGCATCTCCACGTTTGAAGGAAACATTTGTCGCCTTTTCGATGGATGCATTGTTTTCACATAGCTCCTTTGAAAAGGATGCATATTCCATACCCCATCGATCCACGCCTAGTACCTTTGCATTAGGATTTTTCTTTGCACAAGCAATAGTAAGTGCACCACTGCCGCATCCTACATCCAAACACTCTCCGCCATCTGGTATAGAAACATACTCTGCTATCCCATCAATAATCTGTTTTGACATCTTTCTCTTTCCATTGTAGGAAAAAGCTCGGTGCATCATTATCATCCAAATTAGCGCTATTATTAATATGATGGCTATCGCAAAAAATATCATGCCCCAAACGGATGCCAATCCTACTGCAACAATAAGAACCAAATCAAAAAATAGGCCACCAGCAATACCATAAATCATACCCATTGGTAACCAATTTTTATAATCTGCTGTCATAACAAAACCCTCCACTTTTGTCTCAATACATAATGTCCTACGGAATATCTTACAACAATTAAATTATAAAATCATCTATAGCTTTAAGAACTGGTAATCTATACTCATCAGTACCATAAAGCCACTGCTCATGATTCATATTAAATTCTTTTATTTCAGGATTATGAAAATGCTTTTTATATCTCCTTTTGTATTTTTCACCCATTTTGCTGGCATATATAAAATGTACCTTTGTATTATCTACATTAATATCATCATCTAAATAGGTAATTAAATCAGTATAAAACTCATTTTTCATTGAGGTTTTGGAAAACTTTTCTATACATTCTACAAATCTCTTTGCCGAATTCTCGGTCATAGACATTTCAGTCATCAATTTTCTTATAGTCTTTTTTCTCTTAGTCTCAGATCCTGTAAAGGAATTTAAAAGAGGTATAAAAAGTGCTCCTTCTATAGAAGCCAACACCCTATTACATTGGTCTAAATCTGGACTTCCAAAAATGCCATGATTTATGTGAATGTTTTTTCTCTGAATAAGCTGTCCTACGAAGGACGCCCCCAGTGATGAGCCAATTGCTGCATCAATAGTACCATTAAAATTATCTTGAATATATTTTTCGATTTTTTCGGTGACAGAAATAAAATCCGTAAATACGGTATCATTTCCATCAAAGCCATCATAGTTAACACAAATCAAATGATATTTCAGAGAAAGTGCTGTAATTACATTTGCAAAATTGGTTTGCCAATCACAGCATGTCCCCGGTAATAGCATCAAGGTCTTTCCGTTTTTATTGCCCATTTCTTCATAGGTCAATTATGTCACCCCATTCCCAATTAATCCTAATATATATCATATCACTTTGTGTTAGGAAAGGCTAACTTTATTTAATATCCATGTAATACCTTTTGCTAAACGTATATCCGAATCCTTAAAATGATTTCCAGGATTCATTTCAAATATTGTTGCAATACCTATATTTTTATATTCTTCATATATTGCATTTGTATTATCTTCCACAGTACGTAAAAGCGAATTCTTTGTTTTAGCCTCTTTGTCACCAAGAGAAAAATATATAGCTTCTGGTGTTTTGCAGAGCCTATTTGCCTTTGTAAATTCAATAAAATCTGGGAACCATAGGGACCCTGAGGCGCTAACTGCTGCACAAAAAATATCAGTTTTATACATGCTATAAATGGCAAAGAGCCCGCCTAGAGAATATCCTGCGATTATTATTTTCTCTGGAGGATTGGAAAGCTCAGACTTAATGGCAGGAATGATTTCCTGAGTCAGCTTTTCTATATAGTTATCAGCTCCTCCAGTGCAGGCACCATCATTTTTATATAAAGGTGGACATTCCCATGGGGACATTTCATCGTCCCAGTTAATGTCACTAATAACTGCCAGGCAAAAGCTCTTGTCTGTAAGATCCTTCAAGGCAGTAAATACTTCACTTCCATCACCTTCAAAGGTATTCACAATGACAAGCGGCGACTGCTTCTGGGTCTCTCCATATATATAGACGTTCTTTCCTGAAATATTCATAGCTGGTCTCCTACAAATTGCGATTTGTAATAATCGTTAAAAAACAATATATATATTGATTATAATTTCTACTGATTATTTCGTAGTGTTTCAGCAATAGCTAAAAATCCGGTACAGTTTCCCCAGACTCCCATTTTGCAACTGCCTGTCTTGTTACCCCTATTTTTTCTGCTACATCTTCCTGTGTGAAAATTTTAAGTTTCCTTAATTGAACCAAGTAATCCTTAAACATTTTCTTTCTCCGTCCTATTATTTCCTTTGATTCCTAGAACTATCCATCTATAGATCGGTATCCTAGAAATTATTTCGTATAACACAATAGAAGTTACAAATGCTGATATCAAACTTAACAGATATACAAATATGGCCGGCATTATATGACGCATGGCTATTTCAACATTTGGATGGTTTGCATCGCTTGCGTGGTTAGGAACCGGAGCTAAATACCTTGATTATACAGATAGATATACATCCTGGATGAACAGGCACAGCTGGGGTATATATATATTTCATTACCTTGGCATTTCGATAATAG
>JAILKL010000118.1 GCA_024693775.1 Pseudobutyrivibrio sp. | reverse complement strand
ATTCGGATTTGGTCTTAGCTACACAACATTCAAATATAGCGACCTTACAGTTTCAGAAAATGGTGTTTCTTTCACTATTACAAACACAGGCGATAGAGACGGTGCAGAAATCGCTCAGATGTATGTAGGAAAGAAAGAGTCGGGACTTATCAGACCAAAGAAAGAGCTCAAGGGCTTCAAGAAGGTTTGGATTAAGGCTGGCGAGTCAGTTACAGTAGAGATCCCATTTGATGACAAGACATTCCGTTATTTCTCAACTGTTTCAAACAAGTGGGAAATCGAAGGTGGCGAGTATCAGATTTATGTTGGTGCAAATGTAGCTGATACAGCACTTACAGGTGCCATCACAAAAGAGGGTACAATCACAGAGCTTCCATATGACATTGATAAGCTTCCTAGCTACAAGTCAGGACAGGTTAGAAATGTTCATTACGAAGAGTTTGAAAAGCTTTATGCAAAGGTTCTTCCAGAGGAAAAGGTTGGACCACTTGAGATAAATGATGCTCTTTGCCAGATGAAAGATGCAAAGAGTGGTATTTGCAGATTAGTATACAAGGTGCTTAAAAACAACCTTGATAAATCATACGAGAAGGGTGTTCCTGATCTTAACACTATGTTCATTTACAACATGCCATTTAGAGCAATCAGTAAAATGTCAGGTGGTATGGTTTCACGCGACATGGTTGAAAGCATTGTTACAATCGCAAACGGTCATTTCTTTAGAGGTTTAGGTGGAGTTATCGCAGGATTCTTTAAGAACCGTAGCGCTAACAAAAAATACGAAAAACGTCTTAGAGTAAACGATTAATTTTTAGATTATTTTTAGGAGAATTGAAATGAATATTTGGAATAATTTTGCCGAAAAGCATCCAGGGGCAGCAAAGTGGGTTCGTGAAGGTGGACTTTTTGTAATAGTTAGTAATTTAATCACAGTATTTAAGTATTTATTACTTACATTTTTACCAGCAGCATTCGCATTTCTTGGAGACAAGACATTCGGATGGCCAGGAGTTGATCTTACATTATTTGGTGAGACATTCAAGTGGAATATCTTAGGATATGATCAGGCACACGGCGGACTTGCATACTTCGCAGCATATATGGTAGCTATGGTTATCGGCGAGGTTATCAACTTCCCAATTCAAAAGCTTGTAGTTTTCAGAAATCATGATAAGCCAGGAAAACAGATTGCATGGTATATTTTAGCGTTCTTCATCATTACATGCATTGTTAATTCAATTAACTGTATCTGGGTAGCAGTTGCAGGAAAGTTTGTTCCAGCTGCTGTATACAACATCGGAACTACAGTATTAAATGGTGGTGTTTCAATGGTAGTATTCTTCTTTGTTA
Source organism: Pseudobutyrivibrio sp. (assembly GCA_024693775.1). Classification (GTDB taxonomy): domain Bacteria; phylum Bacillota; class Clostridia; order Lachnospirales; family Lachnospiraceae; genus Pseudobutyrivibrio. The sequence goes on along the minus strand of JAILKL010000118.1, from coordinate 15,115 downwards.
ATAAGATTATCTTCCCTGAAACTCCAAAGGCTGAAGCTTAATATTCAGTTCAATTGTTTGTTTTATTAATTTCATTTAGGTCTTAATGAGGAAGACTCATAAGATAAATTACTTTTGACATTAGTTGAAAGGAAGGAGAAGAGAGAATGTTATCAATCAACATTGCGGACGTAATAGCCGTTATCAACACAATGATACCTCAGCTAATCGTTATTGGCGTGGTACTCGTTGCAGCGATCATTGCTACACTTGTAGCAATCAAAATTAAAAAGCCTCTTAAGGGCTTCGTAAGAAAACAGGCTTGGCTTGCATTCTTACTTACATTAGTAATCGTAGTTACTAATATTTTACTTGTACCAATGTACTCAATGGTTAACATGGCCATGGGTGGTGGTAAGATTTCAGAGGAGGCCATTGATGAAGCAAAGGCACTCTGTACTGAAATTGCAGAGGAAGGTATCGTACTTTTAAAGAACGACGATGCAGAGCTTCCTTTAGCAGCAGGTTCAAAGGTTAATGTATTTGGTTGGTCATCAACAAATCCTATTTACGGTGGTACTGGTTCTGGAGCACTTTCAGATGCATACCCAACAGTAGACTTCCTTACAGGTCTTTCTGATGCAGGTATCGAGTACAACCAGGATCTTGTAGATTTCTACACAGGCTGGAGATCTGAGAGACCTACAGTAGGTATGATGGGACAGGATTGGACAATCCCTGAGCCTACAGTTGATGAGTATAATGGTTTGATCGAGTCAGCTAAGGACTATTCAGACACAGCAATCTTCTTTGTTGCACGTTCTGGTGGTGAGGGTGCTGATCTTCCTCAGTCATATGATGGTGAGGATACATTCTCAACAGAGGGAATGTTCGGAGCTTCTGGTGTTCGCTACTCTGACCAGAAGGATGATCTTGATGCTTCAAAGTCATACCTTGAGCTTTCAAACAGAGAGACAGCACTTCTTAACGAAGTAACAGCAAACTATGATAACGTTATCGTAGTTGTAAACTCAGCTAACGCTATGGAGCTTGGCTTCGTAAATGATTATCCACAGATCAAGTCAGTTCTTTACTGCCCAGGTACTGGTCAGACAGGTTTTGACGGACTTGGAAAGATCATCGCAGGTGAGGTTAACCCATCTGGTAAGACAGCTGATACATTTGTAAGAGATCTTCTTGCAACACCTACAGTTAATAACTTTGGTGATTTTGATTACACAAACATGTCAGAGTTCGGTGTAGATAACATGTTCGCAGAGGGCGGAAAGGCTTATCCTACATTCGTTGATTATGTTGAGGGTATCTACGTTGGATACCGTTATTATGAGACAGCTTATGCTGAGGCACAGGCTGGCAACATGGAGTTCGATTACGACTCTACAGTACTTTATCCATTTGGTTATGGATTATCTTACACAACATTTACTCAGGAAATGGGACCTATCTCAAACGATGGTACAACTGTTTCATTTGACGTAACTGTTACAAATACTGGCGATGTAGCTGGTAAGGACGTAGTAGAGGTTTACTACAACCCACCATACACAAACGGTGGTATCGAAAAGTCAGCAGCAAACCTTATTCAGTTTGCTAAGACAAGCACACTTGAGCCAGGTGCTTCTGAGACAGTTTCTATCTCATTTGCAGTAGAAGATATGGCTTCATACGATACATACGGCGAGGGCTGCTATGTACTCGATGCTGGTGATTATGAGATTTCTATCAACTCAGATTCACACAACAAGATTGCTACAGACACAGTAAACGTACCTGAGAAGGTTGTTTACAATGAGTCAAACAAGCGTACTTCTGATGTAGAAGTAGCTACAAACAAGTTCCAGTTCGCAGAGGGTGATTTCACATACCTTTCACGTGCTGATGGATTCGCAAACTACGCTGAAGCTACAGCAGCTCCAACATCATTCGAGATGTCTGATGAGGACAAGGCTACATACTTCAACGAGACAAACTATGACCCAACAGCTTACAACAACGACGCTGATGAAATGCCTACTACAGGCGCAAAGAATGGCGTAGACTTAAAGGATCTTCGTGGTCTTGATTATGATGATCCAATGTGGGATGAGTTACTTGATGAAATGACAGTAGCTGACATGAACACACTTATCGAGCTTGGTGGTTACGAGACTTCAGCAGTTAAGTCTATCGACAAGATTATGACTTATGACTGTGATGGTCCTGCGTCTATCAACAACAACTTCACAGGCCAGGGTTCTATCGGATTCCCAGCAGCAGTTATGATTGCTTGCACATGGAACAAGGATATGGCTCTTGCATTTGGTGAGTCAATTGGCCGTATGGCAAACGACATGGACGTATCTGGTTGGTATGCTCCTGCAACAAACACTCACAGATCAGCATTTGCTGGACGTAACTTCGAGTACTTCTCAGAGGATGGCGTTCTTGCTGGTTGGATGTGCGCTAACGCTGTTAACGGTGCTAGAGAGTGGGGCGTATATTCATACGTTAAGCACTTTGCAACAAACGATCAGGAAACAAACAGAACAAACCTCCTTTGCACATGGTTAAATGAGCAGTCAATGCGTGAGATTTATCTCAAGTCATTCGAGATTGTATTCAAGAATTCAAACCCAGGTGCAACTATGGTTGCATTCAACAACATTGGTACAGTACCAGCTGAGGCTTGCTCAGAGCTTCTTAACGATGTACTTAGAGGCGAGTGGGGATTCCGTGGTCTTGCTGAGACAGATTACTTCGGTGGTTACGGATACCAGGATTCAGATAGAATGATCAGAAATGGTTGCGACCTTATGCTTGCAACATATGCTACACCACAGTCAACTGTTACAGATCAGACAAGTGCTACAAGTGTTATCGCTATGAGACAGGCATCAAAGAACATTCTTTACACTGTTGTAAACAGCCGTGCATATGATGCAGACGTATCAACAGGACTTCCTACATGGGAGATTATCCTTATTGTAGTAGATGTAATTCTCTTTGCACTTATTGCATTCCTTGAGTTCTTAGCAATCAAGTCTTTCTTAAAGAAAAAGAAGGAAATTGAGTTAGTTGTTGAGGAAGCTGAGGTTGAGTCTACTGAGGATACAACAGATAATTCAACAGAAGAGTAATCAAGATTTAAACATTCTTTAGAAATTGTAAATCCTACATGGGTTGATGATGAGATAGAGATTTGTTAAAATCGTAGAGGTTACTTAATGAGGGGGACGGGCAACCGTCCCCTGTTTTATTTAATAGGAGATTATATAGATTATGAAACTTTTATCATTTGCAGTTCCATGTTACAATTCTGCAGATTATATGGAGCATTGTGTAGAAACTCTACTTCATGGTGGAGAGGACGTAGAGATTATTATCGTAGATGATGGCTCACAGAAGGACAACACAGCAGAGATAGCTGACAGACTTGCTGCAGAGCATCCTACTATTATAAAAGCTGTTCACCAGGAGAATGGTGGTCACGGACAGGCTGTAAACACTGGTCTAAAGAATGCTACAGGTCTTTTCTTCAAGGTTGTAGACTCTGATGACTGGGTAGATCCAGAAGCATATGATAAAATCCTTCACGTTCTTCGTCAGTCAGTAGAGCATTCAAAACAGCTTGATATGCTTATTTCTAATTATGTATATGAAAAGGAAGGAGCTAGACATAAAAAGGTTATGTCTTACTCTAACTTACCTGTTAATCAATACTTTACATGGGATGAGTGTGGCAGATTCAAAAAGGGTCAGTACATTCTTATGCATTCAGTAATTTACCGTACAAAGCTTTTACGTGACTGCGGATTAGAGTTACCAAAGCATACCTTCTATGTAGATAACCTTTACGTATACTATCCACTTCCATACGTTAAGAACATGTACTATTTGGATGTAGATTTCTATCGCTATTACATTGGCCGCGACGATCAGTCTGTTAACGAAAAGGTTATGATTTCTCGTATCGACCAGCAGATAAAGGTAAACAAGCTTATGCTTGAGGCATACGATTACAAAAACATCAAGGATGCTCATGTTCGTAAATACATGTTCAATTATCTTGAAATGATTACAGTTGTTTCTACAGTACTTCTTATGAAGAGTGGAACAAAGGAACATCAGCAAAAGCGTCATGATCTTTGGAGATATATTAAGGAGCACGATTATTATCTATACAGAAAGCTTCGTTATGGATTTATGTGTGCCACTACAAACCTTCCTGGAAAGGGTGGCAGAGTAATCTCTGTTACAGCTTACAAGATTGCCCAGAAGGTAGTGGGATTTAACTAGTAGAGATATAATTCAGTTTATTACAGTTTAAAAATATGCACCAATTAGGGATAAGGCTAATAAATAGTGCTCCCTGATTGGTGTTTTTTTATTAAATGATTAAAACAATATGTTTGGATTCTTTTTTTTAAATGATTAAAACAATATGTTTGGACTCTTTTTATTAAAATAATTAAAGCTTAATGTTTAGATTTTTGTTAAAAAATTAGAATTAACATATTTATAAAATAATGTATTTAGTTATAAAAAGAGTGGAATTTCCACTCTTTTTTTCATAAATGTATTGATTGGGATTTTATAATCTGTTACGATAATTTTCGGTGGTGCGTATTATATTAAGAAAAAAGACGCACAAGGAGGAAAATATATGTTTTGTAGAAACTGTGGTCAGGAACTTCCTGACGGTACAAAATTCTGCAAGTACTGTGGCGCTTCTCAGGGACAGCCTGCAGCGGACAACAACGCAGCCCCTCAGGGTCAGCCAGGTTACACAGGTGCACAGCAGAATAATTTTGGTGGAGCTGATAATGGCTCATTTGGACAGGTATTAAAGGTAGTAGCAGCAGTTGTTGGTATTCTTTATGCTTGGTTCTTTATTAGTAATTTCTTCTCAGGATTTTTTGGAATTCTTTCTATTCCATTTAAAATGATGAATAATTACTACTATTATAGTGGTTCACCATTTGGTTCTTTATTTGCTTACATAATTACATTATTACAGGCAGTTACATTTGGTGCTGTTGCCATTACCTGCTATCTTATTTTCAAAGAGTACACAGAAGATAAGCAGAAGATGTTTACACAGGCACTTTGCTCACTTAGTATTGTGGCACTTGCTTTAGCAGTTATTGATTTAATTAGCTATTTTATTAGCATTATGAGCTTCATAGATTATGTTGAAGTAAGCACAATAATATTCTTAATTATAAGATTGGTAATTTTTGCTATTATTCCATTTTGCGCATATGCAATTGTTCTTGTTGCTTTCAACAAAAAGATTGTACTTTTTGATCAGGGTGCAGATATAAAGGCTGAACTTAAGAACACATTCTCATACATCCTTGGTGAATTTACAAGCGACTTGAACAAGGCTCAGGACAAGCTCGATGAGAGATCAAAGACAGCAGAGTTAAATGGAAAGCCACTTTCAACAGATTACAGCTTACTCAAGTTCATTTTACTTGGTATCATTACACTTGGTATTTATGAGCTTTATGTTTTATATTGTGTAGCAAGAGATGTAAACAAGACTTGCGATGGAGATGGAGATAAGACAACAGGTCTTTTACTTTTCATCATCTTCTCAATTCTTACACTTGGTATTTACGCTTGGGTATACTACTACAAGCTTGGAAACAGACTTCAGAGAAATGGTGCTCGTTATGGATTACAGATTCAGGAAAACGGTACAACAGTTCTTCTTTGGATGATCTTTGGTTCATTACTTTGTGGTATCGGTCAGTATGTTGCATGGCATATCATTCTTAAGAATACAAATGCATTAAACGGCGCATACAACTACTACAAATTTGGAATGCCAATGTCAGGCGCAGCAGCTCAGGCTCAGCCAATGCAGCCAATGGGCCAGCCAATGCAGCAGGCTCAGTACATGGGCCAGCCAATGGGCCAGCCAATGCAGCAGGCAGCTCCACAGCAGCCAGTAGCTCCACAGCAGCCAGTAGCTCCACAGGCTCCAGTTCAGGATGCAGCTCCTCAGACAGAGGCACCAGCACAGGATGCCCCAGCACAGGATGCTCCACAGAATCCAGAAAACTAATTAAATAGTTGATAGATTAAGATATCTTAGTCCCTAGGCATTGCCTAGGGACTTTTTTTGCGCTTAGAACAGGGCTGGAGAGCAGTGGGGGCATCGGGAAATGGGGAAAGCTAAAATCCCGATGCCCCGAGAAGCCAAAAGGGCATCGGGAAATGGGTGAAGTCCAAAATCCCGATGCCCCTGGAAGCCAAAAGGGCATCGGGAAATGAGGTAAGTCTAAAATCCCGATGCCCCGGGAAGATAAAAGGGCATCGAGAAATGAGGGAAGTCTAAAATCCCGATGCCCCGGGAAGCCAAAAGGGCATCGAGAAACAGGGTTGGTCACAAATCCCGATGCCCCGAGAAGCCAAAAGGGCATCGAGAAATGGGGGGGAGTCCAAAATCCCGATGCCCCGAGAAGATAAAAGGGCATCGAGAAATGTGTGAAGTCTAAAATCCCGATGCCCTGGGAAGCCAAAAGGGCATCGGGAAATGGGGGGAGTCCAAAATCCCGATGCCCCGGGAAGACAAAAGGGCATCGAGAAATGAGAGAAGTCTAAAATCCCGATGCCAATGTGTAATTTATGACTTGTATTTGGCATATTTTAATAATTGGCTATGGATTTACTGCAAGAAAAGCTTTATCATTTATATACATTTCATTTCTATTTTTTTATTCCCAATTATTAAATATATCATCCCAAGAGAAATTACTTTTCTAATAGTGATTTACAGGATGACAATTAAATTATTATCAATAATATTTCCCAACCATTTTTTACAATTGTATAGAGAATCATAAACAAGATAGATAGGAGTCGAGTTTGAAAAATAATACATCCATATTAACTATGGCTGCTAAAAGAAAAATACTTTTAGAAGAGATAATAAGTAGCAAGAAAAACAATATAAAAAACGCACCAAATGGTAAATTACACATTGTTCCACATAAAAAAGGTGTCCAATATTATATAAGAACGGATGCTTCAGATAAGAGTGGTAAATATTTAAAAAAGGATAATGTAGAATTAGCTTACAGAATAGCGCAGCGTGAATATGATGAGCTAGTATTAGAAAGCGCGCAGAAGGAACTAGTTGTTTTGAATAGAATGATAGACAATTATCCTGATAGAAATAGTAGCTTTGAAAATGTTTATGAAAATATTTCATATAGAAAAAAAGCATTAGTAAAGACTAAATATGACAGCGATGACGATTATATTAATAAATGGAAATCACAGGAATATGAGCGTGTAAATTATTATAATGATAATCAGATATATGATAATGGCAGTGGAATATGTATGCGCTCAAAGTCAGAGTTGTTAATCTCAAAGACACTTGATGATATGGAAATTCCATACTTATATGAAAAGCCATTGCTATTAGGAACAAAAACAGTAATTCCAGATTTCACTATTTTAGACGTTAAAAATAGACGCGAGATATATTTGGAACATCTTGGTATGATGGATAACAATGAGTACATAAGAAAGAATCTCAAGAAGATAAAGCTATATCAGGATAATCATTATTATATTGGTGATAGATTGCTTGTAACATATGAGACAAATAACAATCCTATTGATTTAAATTATATTAGGTCAATGCTTAATAATTTTGGATTCTAGCTTATATAGCTAGTGCCAGAAAATCAAAGCTAGATTTTTGTGGACTGATAAAGAACATCCATATAAAGAAGCCCCTAGGTCTGAATTGTACTTTAAATTACTTGAGTTTAAAAGTTCAATATCAGCCAAGGGGCTTTTTGGTTGTAAAAGGATTTGCAGAAAGCTATGAGAGGGATTTTCTTACAACACCCTTTGGGTCCTTGATTAGTAAATAAACAACCCAGATAACAAGAGCTAATGCAATGACAGATAATCCTAAGAAGCTATCATTAATCATGTCTTCTACAGCTGGAGTAAAATAAGCTGCTCCAAGCTCTACGTATTCAAAAATTGCGTCTACAAGCCACATCAAGAATGCGCCCCAGAACATAAACATTAATACTGGAAGCTGCATATCGTTGTTCTTTCTGTTGTACCAAAGAACAGTGGTAATGACTGCGGCGATAACTGTTATAAGTAATGTCATATGAACCTCCTGTATTAAAATAATGACTTATTTGATATAGGTCTTTTTACGATAATGTCTGCTGTAATGCACATTATTACCCAAACTGCTGTGATAAGAACGGCCATAGATACACCGACTGTGGCAATCTCGTGAAGCATTTCTGATGTGTCAGCAGGGTTTTCCATTGCTGTTAAAAATGGAAAGAATGGTTTGATCTCGCCATGCCATACATGCTCGAAAGCTAAAAGCACTGAACCTCCCCAAAGAAGATTGTTGAGCCATTTAAGCTTCTTTGCCATTGGAACACCAGTTGTTTCATTTTCCTTTTGTGATAAACCTTTTTTCTCTAAATTCTTACTTACTATAGTAGTAACTACAGCTTCAGCGGCAGGTACTGTAAAACATGCCATAATTCATCCTCCTTTTATTATGAACATATAGAATATAACAATAAGAATTATAACAACGTATAGGCGGAATATTAACCTGAAATACGCAATATCCTCATTCAAAATAGAACTCGAAGTATTCCTAAATGGAATATCGTATATACGAAGCATTATATAGTCTAACTAGTTTTTGCCAAAATGTGACACTTTTTGCCAAGGGTCTTTAATATTGAGTATAATTGCGATACATTATATTAAGTCACTAAATAGACACAGTTTGTCTACAATTCCATCACATTATTAAGCGGAATGATTTGATGGGAGTTGAAATATAGGGAGTTTAATAAATATGAAAAAATATCCTCTTATAAACAAGATAATGTCTTTATGCCTAGTTGCGGCTATTTTTGCGTCACTACCTATTAACGTGTACGCTACAGCAGTAGATGGATCCATGGCTGAGACCACTACTATAGAAGAAAATAGCTCGGAGGTATCTAATAGCAATTCAGGGGAGAATTCAGATACACAGTCTTCAGAGGATAGCACAGTTGAAGAGTCAACTGACGCTAGCCAGGACGAGACTGACACGTCTATTGAAGATTCAGAAGAAAATCCAGAAGGTAAAGAATCAGATTCTAAAGACTCTAGCAACTCTGAAAAGGCTGAGGAAGAGTTGGCTGAGGAAGAAAAAGTTGAAGAAGAATCTGAGGATGAGGATGATGAAGTGATTGTTCTTACAGATTCAAATGGCATTGTGACAATTACTGGTGAAGAATCTGTTTTGAACGGTGCAGTAAAGGTAACTGCAGATGAGATTACAGCGGAATCTGATTCGAACACATATAATGAAATGTCAGATGCTCTTGAAGAGCATAATGATGATACAACATCAGTTGTTGATTTTGTAGCCTATGATATTAATTTGTACGATGAAGATGGAACAGTGGTTGAACCTACTGGAGAAGTAAAAGTAGAGTTTAACAACCTTGATGTTGAGCGAGTAGATGATGAATGTAGCACAGAAGTTTATCATTATGAAGATAATTTTGCTAAGAAGATGGATAAGGTCACTGCAAATGATGATACTGTAGAGATGACTACTGATCACTTTTCTACATATATCATTGCTATAAAATATTCAATTGATGCAGATAAGGCACTTATAAAAGATAGTGAATATTTGACAATCTTAAGCAGTGAAGATGTTACCATACGTGATTCCTCAGAAATTGGTGAAAATCATGGTTATAATGATAATTCAAAATTACTAACAATAAATATATTTGTAGATGGTGAGAATTGCGCACAATCATATTTGGAAAGGTTTATATTGAATGCTGATAGCACAGAGTTAACAATGTCTGTTAAAGAAGGATACACCTTATCTGCTGTTAGAGGTAATTACATTTATACTAAGGTGAACAATAGTGGTAAATTTTCAAAACCTTCCAAGTATGAAATCAAATCTACATCTAATCAGTCAATAAATGAGTTCGGCTATGGTGCTCTTTATAATTGTGATGACGGTATTAAAGTAAAAACTAATTTAGAGGCTGTAGGAAATGTATATAATCCAATCCGTAATTATATAAATGTATATTTGTTAAGTACATCAAATGATACTATTTTAGTTCCAAATGCTAAATTTGTAGATTATAACAGTGGAGCATTTAATGCAGCAAAGGGCGGCAATAGTGGATATTTTCGGTTTAATGCTGGTAATGGAGCAAATGGAGATTATTGCCATTACGGACAGGTATATCAGGGACTAGCCTCTAATACATTAAGTGACGGGAAATTCATATTAAATAGTAGCGCAGTTGGAAAACAAAATTATGATTTGTTCCCTGACTTTGATTCTGCAAAACTTGATGGTTATCCATATAATTCTTTGGCATATGACGCTAGCGTTGAGTTTGTTAAAGATAATGATGGATACTATACATTAGATAGCACACAATATGGTTATGATTTAGTTGGCCGTGGAAATTATGGTACTAAAGCAAAAGGAGCTGTATTAAGGCATAAAACAGAAAAAGAAAGCAACGGAATGTGGCCATTTGAAACTGGGTCAGCTCATTATGCTATGATGATTCCGATTGTTTTTACCATTAATGAAGACGGAAAGATAAATGGTAAGGATACTGTATTTCAGTTTATGGGCGATGATGATGTATATGTATATATCGATGGAAAGCTAGTCCTTGATTTAGGCGGAATACATGATAAAGTTAATGGTTCCATTAATTTCAAAGATGGTTCTGTAAATATTAGTGGAGAAAATAACGAATATAAAGATTACACATCTGATAATGGTTTGGTTTATAGTAATAAGTCATTAGGAAATAAAAATATATACGAAATTCTTGATGAAAAAGACTGTTTTAAATTCGCGCAGAAAGAACACACAATGACAGTTGTGTATTTTGAGCGAGGTGGCTATGTATCAAATTGTAGAATTAAATACAATTTTGCTACGGTAAAAACCAGCACAACAACAGACGTTTCCTTTAAAAAAACTGATGATAATAACAAACCAATTCAGGGAGCTGATTTTACATTATATAAAGATGAAGAATGTAACAGTGTAGTTGAAAAAAGAACATCTGACGAAAACGGTATCGTTAAATATGAGAATGTAGAGATTGGTACATATTATATTAAGGAGACAAAAGCAGCAGACGGTTATTCTTTACCGGAAGATGCTATATGGAAACTTGATGTAGAAAAGATAAAGGGACGATATAGTACAACATTAACAGCTGTTGGAGATGAGGCAACAAAATTATTAGTTGATGATAGTGATAGCACTACAACAACTAAAAAGATTATAAAAAATGTTCAAAGATTACAAATATTAAAGCTTACAAAAATAGTATCTGATGGAACATCAAATGATCCAGACCCAGGTGCGTTGTATTCATTTAAGTTGGAAAGAATACTTGAAACTGATGCTGATGGAAAGATTACAAAGACAGAGCCGGTTACAAGTACAGAAAAAGGCTTTTCGTGTACATGGACTCAAGATAATCAAACAGTATCAGGCACGGTTGCGACTAGTGAAGATGGAACGTTCTTAGTTTATAACACTGAGGAAGTGACTATTAATGACTTACCAGTAGGAAAATACAGACTCACAGAAAATGGTATTACTGGAAGCAACCATAATTACACTTTAAGTGATTATGAAACAAGAGTTGTTATTAATGATTCTACAGAAAACGCAAAGACATTTGAACATGATACAGATGAAAGATCAGTGCTTGTTGACTTGACAGCAGCTGATGAATCAAATGTAACTACTGTTAAATATGAAAATTTAAAATATACAGAATCAGTAGCAGAGATTACTGGAACAAATAGAAAGTATATTAGTAATGTAAATGAGGATGGAACATATGATTTAACATTGGATTTTACAGCACCATATGTAAATAAAAAGATAACTAGAACAGTTCCAATGGATTCGTCTATTGAAAATCCTAAATATGATATTTTAGTAGTATTTGATACTTCTAGTTCGGTAGATACAAATGAATTAGTAAGTGCAAAAAATGCAATAAATTCAATGGCAGATATTGCAGTTAAAAATAACTCGGATATACAGTGGAAACTTATAGAATTTAACAATTTTGCTACAACTAAGAGCAACAGCTGGCAAGATAGTAGTAATTTTAAAAATACGGTTAATGCATTGGAATCTAACGAGTATGTAGTTCGTGGTAAGGCAACAAACTATCAAGATGCATTAGAGTTAGCCAACACCGAAATTAAAACATGTAGATCAGATGCAAAATCAGTAATTCTGTTTATCACTGATGGTATACCTACAGTTTACAATGGAAAAGATGGGCAGAATAATAAAATTAAAGTTGGTTTAGGAAGTAATATTTCGGATGACACATATAACAACACAATTACTGCTGCTAAAAGGGTGACATGTGATTATTTTTATGGCATTGGTGTTGGATTAGATGATTCGTCGTTGTATAGAGACGTGACGTATGTAGAAGGTTGGAATATTTGGGGATATTATTATTATGTAACTGACCCAGGATTTTCAAAGGATATAACACCAGAAAAATTACTTAATAATGTAGCAAGTGCTACTACTTCGGGAAATGCAAAAGTATACACATGCGATAGCTTTTCTTCCGTTGCAAATGAGTTGACAAAGGTTATTGAAGGAATATCTACTGCTTATACAAAAGAAGTTATTCCAGAAAAGAACATTTATTCAACTCAGGCTGTTATTGAGGATGTTTTAAGTGAGTATGTAGAGTTTGCAGAAGAAAATGTGAGCTATTCATATAAGGTATTAGATTCAAATAACAATGAAGTCCAGGTTTCTTTCAGTAGCATAGAAAAATATGAGGCAGATAAACGCAAATTAACGGTAACGATTACCAATAAAGATGGTTTAGCTGATTATAAATATTCTGTTACATTTAAAATAAAGCCAACAGAAAAAGCGTATGAGAGCTTTATTGAAAATGGTAATTCATATCTAGAAAATATGATTGGAGAATCTAATACAGGCGATTCATCAGATGGTAAGCATGGATTTTACTCAAATGATTGGGCAAAGGTGAAATTCACCACTGGAGACAAGGAATCGTCATTAGATTACAACAAGCCAGTTATTCAGATTAATACAGTATACGATTGGAAAATAGTTAAAAAGAGTGCTACTGAAGGTAAGGCGTTAGCTGGTGCTGAGTTTAATTTGGTAGTACCTTCAGCACAAGGTGCTAGCACTATTTATTACGGATTAAGTGATTCAAATGGTGAGGTTTTATGGTACGAATCAATAAATGATAGAGACTATATGATTAATCCTATCACTGTACCAGATGGCACATATACTTTAGTTGAGACAAAAGCTCCAGAGGGATATGCAAAGAGCACAGATAAATGGACAGTAACAATTAATAGAAAAAATGGCATATCAGTAATTGGCTCAACTGGAGAAGTAACACCAACGATGAGCAAGAGTGAGTCAAATGGTATTACACTTAACACAGCTACCTTTGTTTTTGAAAATACAGTAGCCTACACCCTTCCAGAAACAGGCGGAAGAGGAATCTATGTTTATACAATTGGTGGAGTTCTATTAATGATTGGGGCATCACTGATGTTATATAAAAATAAAAAAAATAAAATAAATAATTAAAAGGAGAAAAAGGTAATGAAAAAAATCAAAAGAATTATTGCTCTTGCACTTGCAACAGTAATGATGATGGCAATGAGCATTACAGCTTTTGCCGCAGAGGCTAACGAGGCTAACAATACTGCCTCACTTACTATTAACATCTCAGGTATTTCAACTAGAGAGAATAGTGAGATTAATGTATACCAGCTTGCAACAATTGATAAGGTTAATAACAAAATCGTTGTTGAGAATTGGGCAAAGAATGTCTACAAGGAAGGCATCGAAAAGGATAATACTACATGGGTTAAGCTTATCGATGCAATCGAAAGCAAGCCAGCTCCAGTTAAGACTGTAGAGACTAATAAGGCTGATTCAATCACAATTGATGGTCTTGCAGGTGGTATTTACTATGTAACAATGAGTGGTACTAAGGTAGTTTACAACTCAATGGTTGCTAAGGCTTACACTGTAGATGCAAATGGTGCATATGTTGCAGCAGATGCAACTGTAGTAGCTAAGGGTTCTTCAAACACAGTAGACAAGGAAGCAAAAGATAAGTTCGTATATGCTGGTGAGGTGGTTCACTTCACAATTACATCTACAGTTCCTTATGATGTAACTGAATATACACTTACTGATAGAGCTAAGAATCTTACAGCTCCAGCTAATGTAACAGTTAAGGTTGGCGGATCAGATGTAGAAGCTTCATTTGATGCTGGCACAGCTGATGGCAAGTACACAAAGTATGTAATGGATTTAACAAGCCTTGTAGTAGCAGATGGTGCTAAGATTGATACAAATGCTGGTAAGACAGTAGTTGTAGAATATGATGCAACAGTTGTTGGTGATAATGGTTATGTAAACCAGGCTTATGATTCAACATTTGATTTTGGCGATGATAATGAGAACACACCTCCAGAGGTAAATGGTTACACAGGTGACATCGTTCTTACAAAGGTTGACAGCGATAAGCAGGCAATCAAAGGTGATGAGTCATATGCAGCAACATTTACAATTGCTCACAAGTTCGCAGATGCAGCAGAAGATGCTACAGCTTCTGATCTTGAGTTTGTAATGGTTGAGGCTGGTGTATACAAGCTTGCTGAGGCAAATGATCAGAATAAGGTTACAGAGGTTTCTACTAACCCAGCAACTGGTACATTAAAGGTTACAGGTCTTGATGAGGGTAAATATGTATTTACTGAGACAAAGGCTCCTAAAGGATATGCTAAGAGAGCTGATTCTGTTACAGTAACAGTAGATCCTAATGAGACAAAGAATGTTAGTATTCCATGTGAATTCTTAAATACTAAGCTTTCATCACTTCCATTCACTGGTGGTATGGGTACAACAATCTTCACAGTACTTGGTGTAGCTATCATGGCTATCGCAGCAGCTCTTTACTTTGCAACAAAGAAGAGCTCACACAAATAAGAGTTATAAAATTTTGGTTTAGACCAT
>JAILKL010000116.1 GCA_024693775.1 Pseudobutyrivibrio sp. | reverse complement strand
TCTGCATTTGCATCCTGTGCTGCAAAACGCTCACGCTGATCGATAGGATCATTAAGCTCTGAATATGCATTACACATTTCCCATCCGTTGATAAAGAGCTCGAAACGCTCTACCTTTGTAGGGTCTGAAGGCTTCTTCTTTGTAAGTGGAGAAATCTCGATTGGGTGATCCATAATAAATGTAGGCTGGATAAGATTCTCCTCGCAGAACTCCTCGAAGAAGAGGTTGAGGATATCACCCTTCTTGTGACGCTCCTCAAATGCGATGCCCTTTTCAGTAGCAATAGCCTTTGCAGCATCATCATCTGCAATGGCATCAAAATCAACGCCAGCATACTTCTTAACAGCATCTGTCATTGTAAGTCTCTCAAATGGCTTGCCAAGGTCAATCTCTACACCATTGTAAGAAATCTTTGTAGAGCCTACTACCTTTTCAGCAAGGTATCTGAACATGCTCTCTGTAAGCTCCATCATACCCTCATAATCTGTGTATGCCTGGTAAAGCTCCATAAGAGTAAACTCTGGGTTGTGACGAGCATCAACACCCTCGTTTCTAAATACTCGGCCAATCTCGAATACACGCTCAAGACCACCGACAATAAGTCTCTTTAAGTAAAGCTCTAATGAAATACGAAGCTTTCTGTCTTCGCTAAGAGCGTTGTAATGTGTGATGAATGGTCTAGCTGCTGCACCACCTGCATTTTCAACAAGCATAGGTGTCTCAACCTCCATGAAATCACGACCTGCAAGGAAGTTACGGATTTCGCGCATCATAAGAGAACGCTTTACAAAAACATCCTTTGATTCCTTGTTCATAATAAGGTCTACGTAACGCTGACGATAACGTGTATCTGTATCTGTAAGTCCGTGGAACTTTTCTGGAAGAATCTGAAGAGACTTTGAAAGTAATGTCATCTCCTCAGCGTGGATAGAAATCTCACCTGTCTTTGTTCTGAAAGCCCATCCCTTTACGCCATAGATATCACCAATATCTGACTTTTTGAAGTCAGCGTATGAATCCTCGCCAATAGCGTCACGAGCAACGTATACCTGAATATTATCCTTTAAGTCCTGAATATTGCAGAAGCTTGCCTTACCCATAACTCGTTTGAACATCATACGTCCTGCAATGCTAACGTGAATTGGATCTGCATCCATAATTTCACGACGCTCATTATAATCGTCATTAATAGCCTGCTTTGCAGCATCTTCGTCCATTCCATCTGTATTAACAGCTGAACGTCCTGCTAAAAGTTTAGCCTCGTGCTCCTCATAAAGTGACTTTACTTCGTCACTATGATGTGTCTGATCAAACTTTGTAATTGTAAATGGGTCCTTACCTGCCTCCTGAAGTGCAGAAAGCTTTTCGCGGCGAACCTTTAATAACTGGTTTGTATCCTGCTCTGCCATATTATCTCCTTATCTATTTTTAAAAAAATTATCTCTTTATAAGCCTTTAAATTATAGACTAGCCTTTAAATACATGTCAAGGTTGCATAATCGTCTATACAATCTGCTGTAACCACACATCACTCTTTACCATAAAGTAGCCCATAATGTTTTTGATAAGCTCTGTTCCCTGTACAAGGAAATATACTAAAACAATTCCAAATGGTGAGTAATGAGCCAGTACAAATGCAAGTGGTGCCATAACTACCCATGTGAACACTGAATCAAATAGGAAGGTAACAAATGTCTTTCCTCCAGAACGAAGTGTAAAGTATGAGCAGTGACTAAATGAACAAAATGGCATCCAAAATGCTGCCACCATAATAAATCTGGTAGCAAGCTCTCTAATCTCTGAATCTACATTATATATACGTGGGAAAAGTGGTCCACATATAAACATAAGCACCGCCATGATTGTACAGCAAAATACTGAAAAGGCAATCATTTTGTTGTCAGCATCCTTTGCTTCCTCCAGCTCACCGGCGCCTAAGTACTGTCCTACAATAATACTGATACATCCACCTAGCTGGATAAATACTATATTAAATAGATTTCCTACTGTATTTGAAATACTAAGGGCGGTCAGTACGTTCATACCTCTAACAGAATAGCACTGAGTAACTGTACTGATACCAGCTGCCCACAACACCTCGTTTAACATAAGTGGTGCACCCTTGATGAAAATCTTTTTAAAGGTGTCCATAGGAATACCAAATCCCACAAAAGCTCCCTCTAGATATTTGTTTAGTTCTAGATGAGTGTGTGCCCAAACAACTACGATGGTTGCCTCAATATATCTAGCGATAACTGTTGCTATGGCAGCACCAGCTACACCAAGCTTTGGAAAAGGTCCGAATCCAAAAATCAAACAGTAGTCAAGGATTGCATTTGTTGCAACGGCAACCATACCTGCCACCATAGGGACAACAGTCTGACCTGTTTCCTTTATATTAGTAGCGTAGGCCTGAGTAATGGCAAAAGGAATAAGACCAATAAACATAATGCTAAGGTATTTCAGTCCAAGCGATAATGCTAATTCAGGTGATGCACCATTTCCACTGTCAGTAAGGAAAAGGGAAATAAGCGTGCTGCCCTGGGTGGCCAAAACTATAATTCCAAGTATAGTTACAAGCAATGTACCATAAAGCTTGAATCTAAATGTGTACATATGGCCTTTATGATCGCCCTTACCATAATACTGTGCCCCATAAATACTACCGGCTGATGCCACACCAAAAACTGCAAGTGAAAATACAAACAACAGCTGGTTAACTGTTGCTACTGCAGATATTGCTTCCTGACCCAACTGACCTACCATGATATTATCCAAAAAGGATACGAAATTCGTAATTGCGTTTTGGATAATCATAGGAGTTGCCAAGAAGATATATCTTCTATAAAATGCTTTGTTTCCGATGTACTTTTTCTTAAAATTTGCTAGCATGTTGTCCCCCTTTGTGATGTAAAAATTTGCCTAAAAAAAGTGCCCCGACATGAGTCGCGGCACATTAATTATGAATGGAATTATTTGTTCTTCTTTGCAGCAAGAATCTTGTACTGGAACTCTCCAGCCTCAGTCTCAACTGTAACTGTATCACCCTTCTTGTGACCAATGATGGCCTTTCCAACAGGTGACTCGTTTGAAATCTTGCCCTTAAGGCTGTTAGCCTCTGTAGAACCAACGATACGGTACTCAACCTCTTCGTTGAACTCTACATCAAGAAGTGTAACTGTCCAACCAATGTTAATGTTCTTTGTGTCGTGCTCATCTGTAACGACCTCAGCGTTTTTAAGGATCTTTTCGATTTCCTCGATACGAGCTTCGATATCTCTCTGCTCATCCTTTGCTGCATCGTACTCAGCGTTCTCTGAAAGATCACCCTGCTCTCTAGCTTCTTTAATCTTCTGAGATACTTCTTTACGTTTATTTACCTTAAGATCCTCAAGTTCATCCTCTAATATCTTAAGACCTTCGGCTGTAAGTAAATTTTTCTTAGCTTCCATGTTATTTTCCTTTCCCCTTCGGATATATTTTTGAAAAGATTTTAATTAAAAAACCTTATATATTTCTATAGCTTCAAGAATTATAAGCTACCCTCTATTTGATGTCAAGAATTCCCATACTGTTTCATAAAACTTTCAAAAAGAGTCTCTAATTCTTCATAGGATTCCACATCATTTATCTGGCCTCTTAGCTTGCTAGCGCCCTTGTAGCCTGCTGTATACCATGCCGCATGCTTTCTCATTTCTCTGATACCTAAATAGTCACCTTTGAATTCTATCTGGAGCTTTGCGTGACGAAGCATGGTTTTTACCATTTCCTCCATTGGAGGCTTTCCTATCATCTCTCCAGTCTCAAAGTAGGTGAGAATCTGGTGGAAAATCCAAGGATTTCCCTGAGCACCTCGACCTATCATAAATCCATCGCAGCCCGTCTGCTCGTGCATGGCAATAACATCCTTTGCATCTAGAATGTCACCATTTCCAATTACTGGAATTGATACGGCATTTTTAACATCTGCAATAATACTCCAATCAGCATGACCTGAATAATATTGCTCTCTGGTACGTCCG
>JAILKL010000110.1 GCA_024693775.1 Pseudobutyrivibrio sp. | reverse complement strand
TCCATGTTCAGCTGGCATTCGCCTCGCCGTCCATGGCTCGGCGTATCAATTATCTACGTAATCCCCTTCTGTGCTACTAAGGCTTCACTTAAAATCAGGCACCTGTGTGGTACATGGATTGTAGAACCTTATTTAATTTGTGTTATTAGTGTCTGCTCTTTGTACGAACAGTCCTGCTAGAATTGTAAAACCGTTAGACGAACACCCATTTATAAACAGCAGGTAGCTTGGTCACCATGTTTGGTAGCGGCCACTGAGGGCCAGCATTGCAAACATGTAGAGGCAATTGTCGTAGTAGCGACGATTACCTGTGCGCATAGGGGTGTTCCATAGCTCCTCGACTGCTCTTAATGAATGCTCATTATCCGCAGCAAGAGAAGCCTGAGCTATGGTGGCGGTTAGCCCTACAGGGTGTAAGGCTTTGCCGTCAAGAATGGTTCCGTCTATTTCATATATGCCTCTATTTTCATTAGAAGGAAGCTTAAAGAAGAAGCACTGTAATTTGTTAGCAATTTCACGGCTCCACGCCAGGAAGTCGGGATCCTCATGAGACCACTCGTAGTTTAGTCCTATGTTTGCCATGGTGCGATAGGCGTCGCTATAGAACCAATCGTGGCGACCTCCGAAATGTTCGTGATCTGGATATGGTCTGCCGTCATAATAGCTGTATTCAGGTGAAAGACCTGTGTCTGGATGGCATGAAGCCTTTAGGTGCCTTCGGCTGGCTTTTGCAGCCTTTTCCCAGAATTCTTTATCCTCTGGATTACACCATTTGGCAAATAGCTCGTAAAAATGTGGCAGGTGGTAGGATGGATCAGTGAACTCCAGGCCTGGTACAAATTTAATTAGCCCATCATCAGTCCACATATTGTGACCACCGTACATTTCTTCGTGATGAATGCACGTCTTCAAAAGCTCACGCGCCATAGCACTATAATTAAAGATGCCCTCGCCATCCCCCCATCTGTGGCTGGCGAAAAACAGCGCCATGGCAAAAAATTCTTCTCCGTCAGGAGCAGGACCATAGGCATTTTTAGTACCATCAGTGGCTACTGACCATGCAAAGTATCCTTTGTTTTCACCATCATTTAAGTACATATTTGTCATGGCCCATTTCCACAGGCGGTCAAATTCTATTTTCTTGTCCATCTGTACCGCCATCATCATTCCATAGGATATCCCCTCGGTTCTGGTGTCATCATTGCCAGTATCCACAAGATATCCCATGGTGCCATCTTCTGTTGTGTAATAAAACCTGTTTTCTCCGTAGAAGATTTCATTAAAGGTATCTTCTACTCTTTTATCTATCTCTGCCTGGGATATGCCAAGCTCTAAAAATACATTTCTCATTATTTATTCCTTAACGCCGCCAAGTGTAAGTCCTGTTACAAAGTATTTCTGTAAGAATGGATAAATACAAATGATTGGTAGCATTGTAACAATTGTTGCTGCTGCTCTAACTGATGTAGGTGTAACTGAACCATTTGAGTTCTTCATAGCCTCTGCTGATGAGCTCTGGTTTGTTACAGATGAAAGAAGCTTCATAAGCTCGTACTGGAGTGTTGTTAAATCGCCGCTCATTCTGTTGTAGAGCATTGCATCGAACCAAGAGTTCCACTGGCCGACTGCTACGAAGAGGGCTACAGTTGCATATACTGGCTTACACAGTGGAGAAATAATCTTTAGGAAGATTGTGGTATAACCAGCACCATCCAACTGAGCTGACTCTTCCAAGCTGTCCGGGATGCCCTTCATATAGGTTCTAATAACTAACATGTTAAAAGCAGATATCATTCCTGGAATAACGTAAACAGCAAAGCTGTTTGTCAGTCCAAGGGATTTATAGAGGAGAAAAGTAGGAATCAATCCGCCGTTAACATACATGGTAATAACCCAAAATAGTGATAATTGCTTAGAGAAAATGAAATCCTTTCTACTAACGATAAATGCTAAAATCGCATTGGTAACAAGGGCCAGCACAGTACCGATAATTGTTCTGGCAACTGTGACTGTTGCACCTGTTATCAGGTTGTCCTTCTGTAAAACTGTTGTGTAGTTTTTCCAGGTAAACATACGAGGCCATAGGTAAATGCCGCCTCGAAGCGCATCAGTACCATCATTTAATGATACTGCCAGTGTATTTAAAACTGGATAGAGTGTAACTATAACAAATATCAACATGAAAAGTCCGTTGCATATTCTAAAGATTAAATCTCCAGTTGAGATTTTCTTACGTTTTTTTACAGCTGTTTTTTCAGCCTTTCCCTCTTTTGCCTTTGGCGCGAGGGCTATATTCATGAATCCTGTTTTTGTCTGTTCCATTGTCTATTCCCCCTTAGAATAATCTTTCTTCGCCGTGTTTCTTTGCAATGTGGTTACATACAACAATAAGAACGATACTAACCACACTCTTGAAGATACCTGCTGCAGTACCAAGTGCATAATCACCTTGGCTAATACCCCATTTAAGTACGTAGATATCAATTGTCTGAGAAACATTAACTACAAGACCATTTCCAAGTAAGTACTGGATTTCAAAACCTGCATTTAATACGTTACCAACGTTCATAAGTAAAAGAATCATGATAGTTGGCTTGATGCCAGGAAGTGTTACATTTTTGATTTTCTGCCATCTGCCGGCGCCATCAATAGATGCAGCCTCGTATAAAGATGGATCAATTGCTGTAATAGCAGCTAAATATATAATTGCATTCCAGCCTGTTTCCTTCCAAACATTTGCAAAGGCAACTATTGGCCAGAAGTATTGCTCGTGTGCGAAAAAGTTAATTGGTTGATCAATAACATTAAGGTTTACTAAAACCTGATTAATAATACCTGTACCTGAAAGAGCATCATGTAAAATACCGGTAACGATGATCCATGAAAGGAAGTGAGGCAAATATGAAATGGTCTGAACCACCTTTTTGCCACCCTTGCTGGCAACCTCGTTTAATAGGATTGCAAATAAAATTGCCATAAAAAATGTTACAGCCAAATTAATTACACCCATTGCAAGAGTATTTCTAATAACTCTCAGGAAAGTCGCATCTGAAAAAAGTCTTATAAATTTGTCTAATCCAATAAATTTAGAATGAAAAATACCAGTTACTGGCTTGAAATCCTGGAAAGCCATTAACCATCCAGCAAGTGGTAAATAGTAAAATATAACTCCATAGACAACGATTGCTGCTGCCCATATTAATAGAACCCTTTGATGTCTGACATCAACCATGGTGAAAGATTTTTTCTTCATGTTATCCTCCCTTTGTAACTTTTTTTAAGGCAATTTCCATGATTTTTGCCTAAATTTGGGTGCAAAAATAGCGGGCATTGTGGGAATGCCCGCTAATGCACAAAATGTTACTCGTATTTAGCAGCCTCAGCTACTCTTCTTTCTAACTCTGTCTGCATCTCTGAGATAAAGTCTTCTGGATGGCACTCATTATATGCCTTCATGTACTCATCCCAACCTGCATCAAAGTCGTCAGCCATAACAACCTTTGGTAAATACTGATGCTTGATTTCACCCATAAGTGTCCAAGCTGTACCACCTGGTGTAGATGTTGTCATTGAGCTAGAGAATGTATACATTGGATACCATGATCCTGGTGCAGGAGATGTTCCAAGCATTTCTACGTAAGTCTTTACTCCGTATGCATCAAAGCACTTCTTGATAGAATCTGAAAGTCCATCGTAAAACTCTGTTTCCTGTCCATCAGACTTCATTGCATTCTTTCCATCGCGGCTTGTTCCTGTCCACTGTGGGAAGTATGAATATGAGCATGTATGTGAAGCCTTGTAAGCTGTATCAGATGCCTGATCTCTCATTTCCTGTGTTCTGTAGTACATTCCATCATCGCCTACTAGATAATCTGTACCTTCAACACCCCAGAATCTAAGGTCATGAACTTCCTGTCCTAGAAGATCATTTACAAACTGTAAAGCACCCTCTACATCCTGGCAGCTTGTTGTGATAGCAAGACCAGAAGAAACATTTAATACACCGCCTGAGTTGTGCCACTGGTTTGTCATGCCCTCTTCGATTGTGATTGGAAGTGGAACGTACTGGCAGCCCTGGTCATCAAGGCCAGCTGACTTGATAGCATCCTCAGCTGTGTATGCGAAATCCCACCACTGATCAATCATACCAAGAACACGTCCTGTAGAAAGCTTTGCGATATATTCATCATATGTCTGTGTAAATGACTCTGGATCAACGATACCTTTCTTGTACTCCTCGTTGAGCTTTTTGAAGTACTTAACAGCTGTATCTGTTGTGTTGTAATCAATTACTGTAAGTGTATCTGGATCTACGATAACTGATCCATCATTTGGATAACCATCAAGGAATTCAGGTGCATTCTCTAAGCAGAAATATCTCCAATCATCACAAAGAATTGTGTAAGGAATATTCTCTGTACCATCTTCCATTGTTGGATTTGCTTCATAATAATCTTCGATTAAATCGAAGTACTGATCCATTGTATGAATCTCTGGATAACCAGCCCACTCAAGTACTCTTGTCTGAATCCAGAATGCCTCATCATTGTGTGTACAAGCTCTCTCTTCCCCATAAATATTAGAGAACTGTGGAATCCAATAAATGTGACCATCGCTTTGGCGGAGCTGATCCCATTCCTGCTCTGTAAAGAACTCTTTGATATTTGGATACTTATCAATGTAATCATCTAAAGGTACTAAAGCACCAGCCTCATATAGCTGAACTGATCCATTTCCACCGTCGATAAAGTCTGGATACTCACCACCCGCAATAAGAGTACCAACTGCTTCCTCAGCGGTCTGACCTGTTAACCAGGTTTCCTTTACTTTGCAGCCTGTCTTTTCAGCAATAAGCTTCTGAACTTCATTGTCATCATTGATTTCAGAACCTGGTACAGCAAAGAATGCTGTAAATTCTTTAATGCCTTCAGCATTTACTGTACCGCCACTGCCTGCAGTCTTGCCGCAGCCAGAAACCATTGTTGAAAGCATCGTAGCGACTAAAAGTACACTTACGATTTTCTTTTTCATAAAAAACCCTCCTTCTTATGGGATTGCTTATCCCTTTTTCATAATAGTATTTTAGGATAATTAGGTTTTCAAAACATCGGAGAAACTATAGATTAAAGGGGGAAAAATTTTATATTTTCTCCCCCTTTTCGTTTCACATTATAGAATAAATATGTGAATATACCGTTATTTGACTACGCAAATACATAAATAGTTTGTCTAGCTGGCCATATTTTTCTTGTACTTTGTAGGTGTACAGCCCTTGGCCTCAATGAATTTGTTTACAAAATAGTCCACATCCTTGTAGCCTACTGTCTCAGCTATCTCATATATTTTCATATCACTCTTTCTGAGAAGCTTTGCAGCCTCATTAATTCTATGCTCATTTAAATAATCCTTGAAGGAGCAGCCATATTTCTTTCTGAAGAGCTGACCTAAATAGGCAGAATTAATAAAGTACTTTTCGCTGAGATCCTTTAGAGTAAGGTTTGTGGCATAATTCTTTTTTATCTCATCTTCTATCTGCCCTAAAACGCCCTTTGATACGTTTTTACGTAGCTGTGCCAAATATTCGCCGTAAGCATAGGCCATTCTGCATAGATGGGTCTTTCCGCCTCGACGTATTTCCTCAGAGGTGCTCTCAGAAATCATTCTAAGAATCTCCTCCTGATTTACCTCGCTATCCAATTCGCTGGCCAGATGGATTAGCTGGAATAATAAATAGTTGATGTTTAGATTCATAGTAGAGCCTGTGACACCAGTGTTTTTCATTTCATCATAAAAGGCATCCACCTTTTCATGAATTTCCACATGCTCGCCACGCTCTATGGCTTCTATTAATTCGTCCAATTGCTTTTTGCAGATGATAATTCCGCATTCGCAAATACGATATTCTTCCTCGTAATAATATACTGGCTTCTTTTCTCT
>JAILKL010000045.1 GCA_024693775.1 Pseudobutyrivibrio sp. | reverse complement strand
AATTCTTTGGATGAGTACACTATTACATCTATCCTTCAGCAGGGCGGCCAGGTCAATTCCTTTGGTGTAGGTGAAAGACTTATCACAGCAAAGTCTGAGCCAGTATTTGGTGCTGTTTATAAGCTTTGTGCTGTTACAAATCCTAAGACTGGAAAGATTATTCCAAAGATTAAAATATCAGAAGCAGTTGAGAAGATTACAAATCCTGGATTAAAGGATGTTTATCGTATAAAGGATGAAACAGGTCGTGCAGTGGCTGATCTTCTTGCTATAAAGGGCGAGGAAGTGGACATGAATATGCCTGGTGGATACAAGTTTATTGATCCTGAGCAGCCATGGAAGAGCACACACATATTTGAAAATTGCACAGCAGAGCCACTTCAGTTCCCTCTTATCAGAGATGGAAAGGCTACCTGCGAGGATGAGGATATGCAGACTATCAGAGATAGAGTACAGTATCAGCTTACTCATAGCCTATGGCCAGAGGAGCAGAGATTCGAAAATCCTCACAAGCATTACTTAGATATGACACCTGATTATTACCAGATGAAAATGGATCTTCTTAAGCAAGAGGACAAATAATACATGCAACAATTTGATTTAGATGAATTAAATAAAAAGCTTATAGCCTCAGGGCTGGAGCTAATGCGTGATGAGGAGGGCCTGCACCTAATTGGTGGAGGCCTTTCTTTGATGGCAGATTTTAAAGATATGCTTCCAAGATTAAAGCAAAGCAATCTGGAGCATGAGATATTAATAAAGGCGGCCAGAATCAAATCCATGCCAATGCCACAGACTGTTGTGGATGCCACAGCAGGTCTGGGGGAGGATTCACTTATTCTTGCAGCAGCAGGCTTTAATGTGGTTTTGTATGAATATGATAGTGTGATTGCGGCACTGCTTGATGATGCGTTGGAGAGAGCAAAGAGTATACCTGAGCTAAAGGATATTGTGGCTCGAATGGAATTGCACAACGAAAATAGCATAGAGGCTATGCAAAAGCTGGATTTTACACCGGATATTGTGCTACTTGATCCAATGTTTCCGGAGCGCCAAAAGTCCGCCAAAATTAAAAAGAAGTTTCAATTATTGCAGCAGCTGGAAAGCCCATGCTCAGATGAAATAGATATGTTTCAGGCGGC
Organism: Pseudobutyrivibrio sp.; assembly: GCA_024693775.1. Lineage (GTDB taxonomy): Bacteria > Bacillota > Clostridia > Lachnospirales > Lachnospiraceae > Pseudobutyrivibrio. The sequence continues at coordinate 13,553 of JAILKL010000045.1, read as the reverse complement.
TGAGTCCACAGGGGCCAAAAGGATAGTAGTAAAGCGCCCTGCCAAGGGACCTCAGCTAGCTGCAAAAAAGCCTAGTCACAATATTTCCGGCAAGGCTATTAGATACGATTGTTATATATACGCTTAAGTGGCATAAGCTACGCATTTTTCATGGTTTATTCACTATTTAACTGCAAATTTAAGCTATTATGAGTATAAGTGGTAATCTACATTTTTACTATTGGAGGGTGGAAATGAGAAATACTGTACGTGGGAAGATAGCAAAACGTGTAGTTAGATCCTTGATTTTAACTATTGTTGCTTTATCAGTCGTTAATCTAATATATATGTCTAGACGTGTTTTGGATGCACAGGAAGAGGAAATACTGATTCAGACAGAATTATGTGCAGAGAAAATCAACAACTGGATTCTTAATATGTCAGAAACTGTTGAAACAGTAGCAGCCGTTGAAGCTCATACAGGTATATTCGATGAGAAAACATCAAAGGACATTATGGATCAGCTTGTAAATGACAATAGTGAGTTGATTTTAGCCTACGTAGGAACAGAGGACCGGCAAATGGCCATGTCTGGAGGGAAAAAATTTCCTGCGGGTGTGGACGTTAGAGAACGAGTGTGGTATAAGGCTGCAAAGGAAACTGGTGATACAGTTGTTATTAATCCGTATGTTAGTGCCACAAGAACAACCCTCATGCTTATGACAGTAGCAGCTCCAATTTATATCGACGATGAATTCGTTGGTGCATGTGGTGTGGATGCCTCTATTGATACAATAGTTGAGTATTTGGAAAATGCCACAGCAAAGGAAGGGTCATATGCCTTTTTAATTGACAGCGAGGGAAATATAGTTGGTCATCCGAATAATGATTATAATCCTAAGGTGGGACACAAAACCAATGCTGTCAGCGTAATGCCAGATATAAAGCCACTTCTTAAAAATCCAGGAAGTGGAATTGTTACAGCGACTGATTATCTAGGAAACAAAATGATTTATGCTACTGAAGAGGTAGGAAACACAGGATGGATAATCGGTGTGGCATATCCAAGAGGAGAGTACATTGCATATGTAAATAGAGGAATTGCTATATGCTTATTCGTAGCAGTATTCTGTTTGTTCTTTGCAGCAGCAGATGTTACTACAGCAATCAAACGCATACTTCTTCCACTTGAGAGTGTAAACCCTGTAATGGAAAAGATATTAAAGGGCGATTTTACAAAGATTATTACCTTCAGCAAGGAAGAGGATGAAATAGGGCAGCTGCAAAACAAGATGGCGGAAATGGTGCGGCAGCTTTCAGATATTGTTAATGAACAGAAATATGTTTTAGGCGAAATGGCAGAGGGAAATCTTATGGTTGAAGACATGGATGAGTTCCCTGGTGAAATGAATGAGATAGCTGTTTCTGTTAATAGTATAAAATCTACATTTAATGATATTATCAGTGATATACAATTTTCTGCTATCAATCTAGAAAGCTATGCAATGGGTATTAATGAGACAGAAGATATCGAAGAGATGAAAGCAATTTTTGGAGAGCTGGCAGCAGAAGCTGATGCCCTTATGGAAAAGACCTCAAAATTTAAAACAACAATGAAACCAGATTAATAAAAAGCAATCTACCCCAAGGGTTTTCCCTTGGGGTTTTCTTATGAAAAAACAAATTGAATTTTGTACACAACTTCCAAAAAACGCGCAACCGATTGCAAAGGGAAAATTGTTGTGCTAACGTTAACAGTTAGAAGAGGTGAGAATATGGCACACACATTAGATTCAATAGCAAAAGAATTAGGGCTTAGCAAGACTACCGTATCTAGAGCAATTTCTGGAAAGGGTAGAATTTCCGAGGCTACTAGAGAAAAGGTAAAGTCTTATATTGATGAGATAAATTATAGACCAAGCGCAGTGGCTAGGTCTTTAGCTGCAAATCGCACTTTTAATGTGGGATTGGTAGTGCCTGCAGATTCAGCGCTAGGAGAGATGCCATATTTCCAAACACTCATGACTGGAATATGCGATAAGGCCATGGAGTACGAGTACGATGTGCTTATTATTCTGGCAGATAATGATGGAATAAAGGCTTTGGAGCATGCTGTTATTAACAAAAAAATTGATGGGGTTATAGTCAGCCGTTGTGAGAAAAAATCAAAGGTTTTAAACTTTTTAAAGAAATCTACCATCCCTTATGTTGTTGTTGGAAATCCAGAGGATCCAGAAATTTTACATGTGGACCACGATAACGAAGGGGCTGCCACAAATATGATAGAAAATCTTATTGATAAGGGCTTGAAAAGGATGGCGCTTATTGGTGGTGGTGAAAATATTAATGTAACAACATCCCGTTTAAAAGGATTCTACAATGGATTTAAAAATAAGGGATTAAAGGTAGATGAAAATCTAATATATCTAAATATGCATAAAAGTGAGCGCATGGATTCTGTTATCCGTGATGTTATAAAGGATGGAGCCGAGTGTATTGTTTGTATGGATGATATGCTTTGCAATTCTGTGCTAAATTGCCTGCATAACGATGGTATTTCTGTTCCAGAGGATGTAAAGCTTTGCTCATTTTATGATTCAAATTTATTGTCAAATTCTAAACCGTCTATCACAAGTCTTTATTTTGATGCAAAGAGATTAGGCGCAGAGGCACTATCTCTTATAATGCGCAACTTAAATGGTGATGATGTCACAAGTGTACTTTTATCAGAGTTCAATATCCAAATGAGGGACAGCACAAATTAGCAATATTCACAAAATTATCACAAAATAGTCGTCAATAATGCTCAGTTGACTAAAAAGTACAATAGGGATAGGATTATTTATAAAGAACAACCGATTGCGCAAAATAGGGGAGCACAATCTGGGAGTATAAATAAAATGTGAAGAAAATGGAGGAAGGTAGTAATGAAGAGAAAGTTAGTATCAGCATTACTTGTCTCTACAATGGCTATGACAGCTTTTGTAGGATGTGGCTCAGCAGCAGAAGAAACAGCTGAACCAGAAGCAACAAGTGAAACAGATGCGTCTGCATCTGAAAGTGAAACATCATCAGAGGATGCAATTGCAAATCTTATTGCATCTACAGAGGGTACAGTAAATATTGATTTATGGTGCTCTGAGACAGAAGAGTATCAGACAGTTATGAAGTCATTATGCGATGATTTCGAAGCACAGTATCCTGATGTTGATTTCAACATTACACTTGGTGCTGTTTCTGAGGCAGATATGAAGGATAGAGTGTTAGAGGATGTGGAGGCAGCAGCAGATGTTTTCGTATTCCCTGATGATCAGTTGGAAGCTCTTGTAAAGGCTGGTGCTCTTAACGAGGTAGCTGCTCAGTACACATATGATATGAACGACACAGATACAGCAGCAACAGTTGAGGCTGGACAGTATGACGGAAAGCAGTATGGCTATCCATTCACAGCTTCAAACGGATATTTCTTATACTATGATGCTTCTCAGTTATCTGAGGAGGATGTAGCTTCTTGGGAAGCACTTACAGCAAAGGCTGAGGAGCTTGGCAAGGAAGTTGGATGTGAGATTGCAAATGGTTGGTACCTCTATGGATGGTTCCAGGGTGCAGGATGTGAGCTTACAGAAAATGAAGATCAGTCAAACAACTGTGACTGGAATTCTGAGACTGGTCTTGCAGCAGCAGAATCACTTCAGTCATTAGCATCTTCAAAGGCATTCAAGAGCTATGGAAATGATGATCTTCTTGCAAACTTAAATGATGGCAAGGTTGTAGCATATGTTTCTGGTACATGGAATGTTAACGCATTCTCAGAGGCTTATGGTGATGGATATGCAGCTACAAAGCTTCCTACATTCCAGGTAAATGGTGAGGACAAGCAGATGGCTTCATACTCAGGATACAAATTTGTAGGTGTTAACGCTTATGCAGAAAACACAGGTTGGTCAATGCTTCTTGCTGAGTACCTTACACAGGCAACATCTCAGGAAGCTGTTTACGAGGCAACAGGTGAGGGCCCTTCTAATGAGGAGGCGCTTGCAAAGGCTTCTTCTCCAGCACTTGATGCACTTGCAGCACAGTCTGAATTTGCAGAGCTTCAGAGAGTTGGCGGAAACTATTGGGATCCAGCAGCAGCTCTTGGAAAGAACATCTTAGATGGCACAGTTAGCCAGCAGGTTCTTGATGATGCAGTTGCAGGTATTACACAGGCAGTAGCAGAGGCTGAGTAAAGCTGAAAGACTTAATAAAAGATAATGGCTCATGGGTTTGAAGCTCAAGCTCATGAGCCTTTTTAAAGGTGGAATATATGAAGAATATGGTCTGTAAAATTGGTAATGCTTTTAAAGAGCTTGGCCATGCTTTTGTTCATGGCGATATATGGGTAAAGCTTTCAGCAATAATAATGGGCGCAGGTTATTTTGGTAGAAAGCAGTTTGTCAGAGGCGTCCTAATGACTGTTTTAGAGGTGGGGGTTATTGCATCAATTGCAAAGGTTTTTGCTCCATACATGGCAAAGCTAAACACTCTTGGAACAGTCCAAAGAGAAGAAATTTTTGATATTTTAACTATGAAAAAAACTGTAAATGACTATGACAATTCTCTTTTGATTCTTCTATACGGAATCATAGGAATACTGATTGTTGTGGCATTTATTGCACTATATATAGGTAATATGAGGGCAGTATATCGCCTTCAGAAAATGCAAGAAAATGGAGAGCACATTAATAGCTTTAAGGATGATATCGCTAGCTTTAAAAATGAAAATTTCCATATTACTTTGCTTACCTTACCAAGCTTAGGTGTAATTTTAATAAATGTAATCCCTATCATATTTATGATATGTATCGCATTTACGAATTATGATGAGAATCATCAGCCGCCTACATATTTGTTTACCTGGGTGGGCATAAAGAACTTTATTGCACTGTTTACTAATAGCCAGACAATAACATTTGGCTATGCCTTTGTAAGAGTACTTGCATGGACATTAATTTGGGCCGTAGTTGCCACAGCTACAACATTCTTAGGTGGTATTTTACTAGCTCAGTTCATTAACCATGAGCATACTCATTTCAAAGGAATGTGGAGAACCTTATTTGTTATCACAATCGGTATACCACAGTTTGTAACACTTCTTTTGATTAGCAAGATGTTTGGCGACTACGGTATCGTAAATACCTGGTGTGCAAATGTAGGAATATTAGATTTCTTTAAAAATATTGGATTACTCAGTCAGGGTGCGCAGTGTATTCCTTTCCTATCACAGCCAGGCTGGGCTCATGTAACTATTATTTTGGTAAATATTTGGGTAGGTGTTCCATATCAGATGCTTGTAGCTACAGGTATTCTTATGAATATTCCTACTGATCAGATTGAGTCAGCCAAAATCGATGGAGCCAACAAATTCCAGACCTTCTGGAAGATTACAATGCCTTATGTTTTGTTTATTACAGGACCTTCCTTGATTCAGTCAGTTATTCAAAACATAAACAACTTTAACGTTATCTATTTGCTTACTAGCACTTACCAGACCACTAATATGGCTATGGCTGGTTCCAATGCCAAGGAAGTAGATTTGCTAGTAACATGGCTATTTACACTTACAAATGATTATTCTAATTTCAAGATGGCATCAGTAATTGGTATTGTTACCTTCGTCATCTGTGCAGCACTTTCATTATTAACATTCTCTAGAATGATAGGCGGCGATAAAGAGGAGGTGTATAGATAATGAAAAAGACAATTAAGAGTATTGGTAGACATATATTTTTAGCAGCACTTGCCTTTGTTTGGCTTATACCAATCTTTTGGCTTATAGTTACCACCTTCAGTACTCAAAAGGGAATAAATACAAACCATTTCTTCCCAGAGCATTGGACCCTAGCAAATTATCACCAGCTATTCTTTGAAACCGATGCAGCTGCAAACTTCCCTGCATGGTTTAAAAACTCAATGATAATTGGCGTGTGCTGCTGTATTATTTCGTCCATGTTTGTAATCATGACTGCCTACGCTTTTTCATGTATTAGATTCAAGGGTAGAAAACAGCTCATGAGCTTTTCATTGATATTAGGTATGTTCCCTGGTGTTTTATCCATGATTGCTATGTACTTCGTACTAAAGCTCATGGGCTTAACAGACAGCATTGTTGGACTTATCATTGTTTATTCAGGAGCCTCAGGTCTGGGATATCTGATATTAAAGGGATTCTTTGATACCATTCCTACCTCCTTACACGAGGCAGCCAAGCTAGAGGGAGCATCAGAGGCTACTATCTTCGCAAAGATTGTAGTGCCACTATCTAAGCCTATGATCGTATATACGGTAATTAATTCATTTTTAAATCCATGGATGGATTTCATGATGGCTAGATTGATGATTAAATCAAAGGATGCAGCTGATTGGACCATGGCTATTGGACTTTTCAATCTACTGCAAAGAGCCCTTGTAAATCAGTATTTTGCAATATTCTGTTGCGGCGGACTTATGGTAGCAGTGCCTATTTCTATCCTATTCATAGTAATGCAGAAATTCTATGTAGAAGGTGTTACAGGCGGAGCAGTAAAGGGATAATAAGGCTAGAATTGGAGGTAAGCTAATTGATACTTTCGGGAATTATACATAGACCCCTAAGCGAACAAGCTTATATGGTTTCAGAAAACTCATTAGTAATTTGCCTCAAGGCTGCTAAGGGAGACTTGAAAAAAGTCTCCCTTTTCTATGGAAATAGAGTGGACCTGGAGGAAAAAATTAGAGTAAAAGAGGTGCCAATGGAGCTGGTGGCCTCGGATGATATCTATGACTATTTCGAAGGAGAGATAACTTCTGACTACACAAGAATTTGTTATTATTTTCATTTAGAGGATAAAAATGGATTCAAGCTATACTTTAGTGAATACGGATTTACGGAGTACATTGATGTGGATAGAACTGAGTTCTTCCAATTTCCGTATTTACGAAGAGAGGATATGATTACAATGCCAGAGTGGATTAAGGATTTGGTTATGTATCATATTTTCCCAGATAGCTTTGCTGATGGATATAAACATATCAGTGCAGCCGGAAAGAATATAACTGAAAATGATGTGACCTACAGGTCAAATCTTGGGGGAAATATCAAGGGTATTGTGGAAAACTTAGATTATATTAAGGATCTTGGTGCAAACTGTATCTATATTAATCCTATATTCAAGGCTAATTCATATCATAAATATGACACAGTTGATTATATGGATATAGATCCCTGCTTTGGAACCCTAAACGATTTTAAAAACCTGGTAACGGAAGCTCATTTACGTGGCATAAAGATAATTTTGGACGGTGTGTTCAATCATTGCGGACCAGATTTTTTTGCCTTTAAGGATGTGCTTGTAAATGGGGAAAAATCAAAATATGTAGACTGGTTTTATAAGCTGAGATTTCCTATCGTAAGGACTCCATATCCTAATTACGAGGCCTTTGCATATGTTGCAAACATGCCTAAGCTAAATACTGGAAATCCAGAGGTAGTGAAATATTGCTGTGAGGTAGGTAGATTCTGGATTCGTGAATGCGGTATTGATGGATGGAGAATGGATGTAGCCAATGAGATAAATCATGAATTCTTTAGGGAATTTAAAAGGGCTATTAGGGATGAAAATCCTGAGGCATTTTTGATTGGTGAAATCTGGGAGGATTCTACTGTGTGGCTTCAGGGCGACCAGTTTGATTCTACTATGAACTATACCTTTACCAATATATGTAAGGATTTCTTTGCAAAGGGGCAGATTTCTATAAAGGAATTTGACCAAAGAATTCAGCATATGATTCACAGATATCCAAGACAGGTAAGCTTGGCACAGATGAATTTCCTTGATACTCATGACGTGGGGCGTTTCCTTAGCTTCTGCGGTGAGGACCAGAAAAAATTAAAGCTGGCCCTGGCCTTTATGATGTGTGCCCCAGGCATCCCATCTATATTTTATGGGGATGAAAAGGGCATGGTCGGACTAGAAGAAAATGAATATCGTCATCCAATGCCATGGGATAAGGAGTCAGACCTTGAGGAGTATTATAAAAAATGGATACATTTAAGACGAAACTCAAAAGCACTTTGCCAGGGCAATTATAAGACTGAGCTCATAGATGAAGAAAATGGTGTGTACGTATTTAGTCGTGCATATCAGGATGAAAAAATATTTGTTGCAATAAACACAAGTGATTCAGAACGAGAAATAAGAGTCGGAAAAACCGCTATTTGTGGGGCTAAATCACTGATTATACTCTAATAGTTCATAGATTAGGCTTAAACATTACACAAATATAGTGTACAATGTTGCCTACAAAATAGAAAAAGCGCCTATGGAATGGAGGGCACTATATGAGCAATGAGTTAAAAGAGTTTATTACTTTTGTGGTAAATACGAAGGACGGAGATGAAGTCGAAATGGCAGTAATCGACCAGTTCGAGTTTGAGAACAAAGGTTATGTTGCAGCAGCAATCGTTGAGGGCGATACAGTCAGTGACGAGGGATGCTTTATCTATCGTGTAAAGGTCGGAGAAGACGACTTTAAAGTAGAGAAAATCACAAACCATATAGACTATCAGCGTGTTGCAGAAGCATATATGGAAATGCAGTAATACAAAGGAAAGAAACGAGTGGAATCTTCGGATTTCACTCATTTTTTTAGTAATTGCAAAGTTGTAAAGGTTATATCCATTGGATATAATTTCTCTAGGAGGATGGTTCTATGGATTTTGCAAAGCTTGACCACGATAGAAAGAATCGTACAGGTTTTCCCGAGGTGATTTTTTGCCAGGGAAAGGCAGATAAATTTCTTGTGGATATATATAAAAAAATGTATGAGGCGGATGGCGCTGTGTTTGGCACCAGAGCTACCATGCATCAATATGAGATAGTAAAAGAGGTGTTGCCTCAGGTGGAATATGATGAGGTTAGCCGTATTTTAAAGATTGTTCCTGCAGAAAAAAATGCAGATTTAGAGGGAAATATAGCAGTTGTTACAGCAGGCACAGCAGATATTTCTGTGGCAGAGGAGGCAGCTCAGACTGCTGAGTATTTTGGCTCACAGGTCACCAGAGTATATGATGTGGGTGTCAGCGGAATACATCGTCTTTTAGAAAATAGAGATGCTATAGATTCTGCGAATGTTGTTATCGCTGTGGCTGGAATGGAGGGCGCACTGGCATCTGTTATAGGTGGTCTTGTTAGCAAGCCCGTAATTGCAGTGCCTACCAGTGTGGGATATGGGGCCAATCTAGGAGGCATATCTGCACTTCTTACCATGATAAATTCCTGCGCAAATGGAATATCGGTGGTAAATATAGATAATGGTTATGGCGCAGGCTATATCGCAACTCAGATTAACAGACTGGCAGTGGGAACAATATAGGAGACAGGTTTAATGAAAGCATTATATTTTGAATGTACCTCAGGTATTAGTGGCGACATGACTGTGGCAGCCTTACTTGATTTAGGCGCTGATCAAAGTGTTTTAATGAAGGCCCTTAACTCTATCGATGCAGAGGGCTTTGATATAAAAATATCCAGAGTAAAAAAATCTGGACTTGATTGCATGGATTTTGATGTGGTATTGGACAATGAGCATGATGGACATGATCACGATATGGAATATCTCTATGGTCACACACATGATCATGACCATGAACATCATCACGACCATGAACATCACCATGACCATGAGCATCATCACCATCACGAACATCATCATATCCACAGAGGAATGTCAGAGATTAATTCTATTTTAGACAAGGTAGATATGACAGAAAACGCTAGAAAAATCTGTGACGACATCTTTATGGTTTTGGCAAAGGCAGAGTCAAAAGCTCACGGGGTACCAGTGGACCAGGTGCATTTTCACGAGGTGGGAGCCATTGATTCCATAGTGGATATAGTAAGCATTGCCGTGTGCTTGGATAATCTAGGCATTCATGACATCATTGTTCCAAAGCTTACAGAGGGTCATGGCACAGTGAGATGCCAGCATGGTATTTTGCCAGTTCCAGTTCCTGCGGTTATGAACATAGCTGTGGATGCAGGTATATCTATGGAAATTACAGATACCTTTGGAGAATTGGTGACACCTACAGGTGCAGCTTGTGTTGCAGCAGTGCGCACAGGTGACAAGCTTCCAGAGAGCTTTACAGTGAAAAGGCTAGGAATGGGCGCAGGAAAAAGAGATTATGGTCTGGCGGGATTTTTACGAATAATGGAAATAGAGGCGGACAATTGAAAAGCAAAATTACAAAAAAACGACTGATAACAGTGGTTTTAATTGCTGTTATTGTATTAATAGGAGTTAATAGATTTTATTCCTATGTAGATGATTATTATCAGGCCACAGATAATGCTTGGTCTTATATAAATAATCCGGCAGAGGATGTATCAGTTACATATGTGGACAACACCATAGTGTTTGCGCCAGATGACCCTATAGCTGGATTTATATTTTATCCAGGAGGTCTAGTGGAAACCGAAGCCTATGCGCCACTGATGGAGCAGCTAGCAGAAAATGGAGTGGAGTGCATACTGGTAGAGATGCCATTTTATCTGGCTATGTTTGATGCAAATGGTGCTAGAGGAATTCAGGCCAAGTATCCAGAAATTTCTGAATGGTATATCGGTGGACATTCGCTAGGCGGAGCTATGGCTTCTCTATATGCTCACAGACATGTTTCAGAATATGAGGGATTAGTGCTTTTGGCATCATATTCTACAAAGGATTTTTCTAATGAGGATATACGAGTTCTCTCTATCTATGGTAGCGAGGATGGGGTATTAAATAGAGAGAATTATGAAAAGAATAAAGCAAATCTTCCAGATGATTTTGACGAGGTGATAATCCCTGGTGGTTGTCATGGATATTTTGGAGATTATGGAATGCAGGCAGGTGATGGAAAGCCTAGTATTACAGTGGATGAGCAGACAGAAATAACAGTGGAAAATATTTTAAAATTTATAGTTTCCGAATAGTTTTAAAGCCTTGCATGAGCAGGGCTTTTTTAGTAAACTTTTATACGAATGCTACTATGTTAAATTTGTAGCAATGATTACAACTATAGTATGTTTATATAAAGGAGTGAAAATCTATGATCTCATGGAAAAATCTTAACCAGTTAGATTCTTTCAAGGCTCTTTTAGGTCTTAAGAATCAGGTAGAATTAAAGTCAGCTATGGCTGGAGCAAACGGTGCAAAGCGTGTTGCTGAGTACGCAGTTCCAATGTCAAATGGCATGTGCTACAACTTTGCTTCAAAGCAGGTAGACGACACAGTTCTTGACGCTTTAGCAAAGCTTGCAGATGAGGCTCAGCTAGTTGACAAGTTTGCAGCTCTTTACAATGGAGAGGTTGTTAACACAGGTGAGAAGAGACTTGTTCTTCATCAGCTTACACGTGGTCAGCTTGGTGACGACGTAGTTGCAGATGGTGTTAACAAAAGAGAATTCTATGTAAAGCAGCAGGAGCGCATCGCTGAGTTTGCTAAAAAGGTTCACGCAGGTGAAATCGTAAACGAAGCAGGCGAGAAATTCACTTCTGTAGTTCAGATAGGTATTGGTGGATCTGACCTTGGTCCTCGTGCTATGTACCTTGCACTTGAGAATTGGGCAAAGGTTACAGGCACCTTCAAGATGGAGGCTCACTTCATTTCAAATGTAGATCCTGATGATGCAGCAGCTGTTCTTGCAGGCGTAGATGTTGCTCACTCTATCTTCATCCTTGTTTCAAAGTCAGGTACTACACTTGAGACACTTACAAACGAGTCATTTGTAAAGGATGCTTTAAAGAACGCTGGTCTTGATGCTTCTAAGCATATGATCGCTGTTACTTCAGAGACATCACCACTTGCAAAGTCTTCTGATTACCTTGATGCATTCTTCATGGATGATTATATCGGTGGACGTTACTCATCTACATCATCTGTAGGTGGCGCAGTTCTTTCACTTGCATTTGGTCCAGATGTATTTGCGCGTTTCTTAAACGGTGCAGCAGCAGAGGATGCTCTTGCAAAGAACACAGATATCCGCAAGAACCCAGCACTTCTTGATGCACTTATCGGTGTATACGAGAGAAACGTTCTTGGTTATGAGTCTACAGCAGTGCTTCCATACTCACAGGCACTTAGCAGATTCCCTGCACATCTTCAGCAGCTTGATATGGAGTCAAACGGAAAGAGCGTTAACAGATTTGGTGAGCCAGTTGATTATGTTACAGGCCCAGTTATATTTGGTGAGCCAGGCACAAATGGTCAGCACAGCTTCTACCAGCTCCTTCACCAGGGAACAAACATTATTCCACTTCAGTTCGTAGGCTTCAAGAAGAGCCAGATGGCTACAGATGTTGTTATCGAGGGTAGCACATCACAGCAGAAGCTCAAGGCAAATGTTGCAGCTCAGATCATGGCATTCGCTTGTGGAAAAGATGATGACAATAGAAACAAGTACTTCGAGGGTAATAGACCATCTTCTATCATCGTTGGTGATCAGCTTACACCTGAGACACTTGGTGCTCTCCTTGCTCACTTCGAGAACAAGGTTATGTTCCAGGGCTTTGCATGGAATGTAAACTCATTCGATCAGGAAGGTGTTCAGCTTGGAAAGACACTTGCAAAGAAGGTACTTGCTGGAGATACTTCAGATGCTCTTGCAGCTTACGCAAAGCTTCTTGAGATCTAAAATCTTATATATCTAAAATGTTTATTAAAAAAGGCTTCCGCATATTGCGGAGGCCTTTTTTTTACGATACGATAGAGATTGTAATCCTTACGATTACAGCAATATAAGTTATTTGGGGTAATAATTATGACAGAGAAGTACAAAGACACAGAGCAGGAGGCAGTCAACAAAACTCTTGCTGGAGAGAAAAAGAAACTCGCTCAAATGAGTTTCAAGGAAAAGGTAGATTATATTTTCACCTATTACAAGATTCACATTATTGGGGCTCTTATAGTAATCGCTTTGATTATCTATATCATTTATCAGCGCATGAATTACACCACTTATCGTTTATACGGTGTAGTCATCAATTCTTCAGAGGTCAATGAAAATCTGACCAAAACCCTTCCAGACACATTAGGCATGGAGGCACATGATGGCGTTAGCTTGATTGCAGGTCTTTCGGGAGATGTGGATAGCAATTCTATTTCTTACTACAATCAAATAGATTTATATACAGTCAGTGGACAGATGGATTTCGCATTTACGGATGAAGAAGGCGTTCAATATTTATGCGACCTTGGCACACCACTGGATGTAACACAGGTTCTTCCAGAAAATCTAGCAGAGCTTTGGAAAAATCGTGAGACCCAATTTAGCCAGCGAAATGAAAATGACGAGACATATTTTGATAACTATGCAGCGATAGATATTTCAGATACAGCTATTCCTGAGTATTTTGGTTTGGATGACAATATGAGTTATCTTGTTATTACTGATCTATCAAATAATCAGGAGTATATGGATGCTTTCTATCAGCTACTTTATGATATAGATACAGGAAATGTTAAATAAGGAGAAGTGTTTTGGGAAAAATTTTTAACAACAAGGTTTTTGATGG
>JAILKL010000009.1 GCA_024693775.1 Pseudobutyrivibrio sp. | reverse complement strand
TACGCATCAGTTCGTATAGATGTACGTCGTATCGAGTCATTAAAGCAAAACGGCGAGGTTATCGGAAACAGAACACGTGCCAAAATCGTAAAGAACAAGGTAGCACCTCCATTCAGAGAGGCTGAGTTTGATATTATGTTCGGTGAGGGTATTTCACGTGAGGGAGATATTCTTGATGTAGCTGTAAATCTCGACATTATTCAAAAGTCTGGTGCATGGTATGCATACCTTGGAGAAAAGATTGGTCAGGGTCGTGAAAACGCAAAGGCATACTTAAAGCAGAATCCTGAGGTTCGTGATGAGGTAGCAGAGGCTATCAGAGCACACTACTCAGAAACAGATGAAAACGAAATCGGTCTCGTGGGCGGCGAAAAAGCAGAGGCTGAAGAGGAATAATCTAAATGGAAATATTATCTCTTACAAAACTTGATAAGGGAAGAGCAAAAATCTGTCTCGATAACGGGACAGATTTTGTTCTATATAAAAAGGAATATCTTAGCTATGACATTGTAGAGGGTGGAGATTTGCCAGAGGACAAATATCAGGAGATTCTTCATGATATTTTGATTCCTCGCTGTAAAAAGAGAGGCTTACATCTTCTTGAAAAGCAGGATCGCTCTAGAAAAAACCTGATAGATAAGCTGTCAGAGGGAGGTTACCCTGAGGAGGCTATAGATGCAGCCATTGAATACATTGATTCCTTTGGATATATAGATGATGCCAGAATGGCTTCTTCATATATTAGGTTTTATCAAGATTCGCGTTCAAAGCAGCGCATTAGACAGGATTTATTAAAAAAGGGGATCAGCGATGAGGTGATTGCTATTTGTATGGAAGAGGAATATACATCGGATGAGGGCGACCTTATAAATACACTTTTAGAGAAAAAAGGGTATGACAAGGAAAATGCCACTTATGAAGAACGAGGAAAGATGTATAGATTCTTGGCCGGAAGAGGCTTTTCTTCGGACTCTATAAGAAACGCTTTATCTTGACATTGGTTCTATATATAGGTAAACTAATGGTGTTGAAGTTTAAAAATAGAAGCAAAATAGCTTTTGTTTTAAAATGCAATTAGAAAATTCAATAAGGAGGTGCTCCTGTGAACGCAGTAACGATTATTGTAGCAGTTATCGTTGCGGTTGTAGCAGTTGTTGTCACTCTTGCTGTATCTAATAAGATTCATGAGACACAGGGCAGAAACAAAATTGGTTCTGCAGAGGAGAAAGCTCGTGAGATTATAGATGAAGCGGTTAAAAATGCGGAAGCCAAGAAAAGGGAGGCTATGCTCGAGGCAAAGGAAGATGCCATGAGACAGAAGAACGATCTTGACAAGGAGATCCGTGATCGCAGAGCAGAGATTCAGAGATCAGAGCATAGAATTTCTCAAAAAGAGGACAATCTTGAGAGAAAGCTCGAAGCTTGTGAAAAGCGTGAGGCTGACTTCGCTAGACAAGAACAACAGCTCAATAAGCAGCGTGAAGAAGTGGCTAAGCTTAATCAACAGCGTGTGCAGGAACTAGAGAGAATCTCAGGACTTACCTCCGAACAAGCAAAAGAACAACTTTTAAAATCTGTAGAAGAAGACGTCAAATTAGACGCAGCAAAGCTTATTAAGGAAAGCCTTGCACAGGCAAAGGATGAAGCTGATAAGAAGGCACGTGATATTGTTGTTAGTGCCATCCAGAAATGCTCAGCTGATCATGTCGCAGAAACAACTATTTCTGTAGTGCAGCTTCCTAATGATGAGATGAAGGGACGTATCATTGGTCGTGAGGGTAGAAATATTCGTACACTCGAGACTATGACAGGCGTAGAGCTTATCATTGATGATACTCCAGAGGCAGTTATTTTATCTGCTTTTGATCCAGTTAGACGTGAGATTGCACGTATAGCTTTGGAGAAGCTCATTGTAGATGGACGTATTCATCCAGCTAGAATTGAGGAAACAGTCGAGAAGGCTAAGAAAGAAGTAGAACAACAGATTCGTGAGGAAGGCGATGCAGCCGCTCTCGAGGTTGGTGTTCAGGGTATTCACCCAGAGCTTCTTCGTTTACTTGGAAAGATGAAATTCAGAACTAGTTACGGTCAGAATGTGTTAAAGCATTCTATCGAGGTAGCTCAGTTATCAGGATTACTTGCTGCAGAGCTTGGTCTTGATGTTAGAGTTGCAAAGCGTGCTGGTTTATTACATGACATTGGAAAGGCAGTAGATAGAGAGCAGGAGGGTACTCATGTACAGCTCGGTGCAGATCTTTGCCGCAAGTATAAGGAGTCACAGACAGTCATTAATGCAGTTGAGGCACATCACGGTGATGTTGAGCCAGAGACATTAATAGCATGTATTGTACAGGCTGCTGATACAATTAGTGCAGCACGTCCAGGCGCTCGTAGAGAGGCTATGGAGACATACACAAACAGATTAAAAGAACTAGAAGAAATTTCAAACGGATTTAAGGGTGTAGAAAAATCTTTTGCTATTCAAGCAGGTAGAGAGATTCGAATCATGGTGGTTCCTGAACAGGTTACAGATGCCGATATGGTCATCATGGCGAGGGATATTTCAAAGCAGATTGAATCACAGCTAGAATATCCTGGACAGATTAAGGTTAACGTAATTCGTGAGTCACGAGTTACTGACTACGCAAAGTAATAATTTTAAGCGGTTGGTTTACCAACCGCTTTTTTTGAACCCATTTATTGAAAAAGGATAGTATTTCATAAAACTGTTTTATGGAATTTAATTAAATTATTAGCAGTGGAATATCAATAGAAATTTATTTATCTATTGCTTTAAAGCTGACAAATTATTAATATACTACCTAGATACTATAAGGAATGAGGTTAAATATAATGGAAAAAATTGAGAGAGTAAAGAGAGATTTAATACATAAGGGTGCTATTTTAGATATCTATGAGGATACTGTAAAGCTTCCTAACGGCAAGGAAGAAAAGTGGGATTTTGTTAGTCATAGAATGGGGGCAGCCTGCGTACTTGCTGTAAAGCCTGATGGAAAAATTATGATGGTGCGCCAGTATAGAAACGCCCTTGATAGATTTACATTGGAGGTACCTGCTGGAAAGAGAGACTCAGTTGATGAGGACACAAGCATATGTGCTGCTAGAGAGCTTGAGGAGGAAACTGGCTATCGTGCTGGAAAGCTGGAGAAGATGCTTTCTTTGAAGTCTACAGTAGCTTTTTGTGATGAGTTTATTGATGTTTATTTGGCTACTGATTTACAGAAAATTGGTGAGCAGCATCTAGATGAGGCAGAGGATATTGATATCGAGTCATATGAGCTAGAGGAGCTTATGGAAATGTGTTATTCAGGAAAGTTACAGGATGCTAAATCTGTGGCTGCAATTATGGCTTATGCGGCTAAAATTAAATAACAAAATCAGCTAATTATTTATTGAAATAGAAATTGTATTATTGTATTATCTATTCAGACAATGGTGTCAGAATAGAGTCCCTATTAGTTGGGGATTCTATTTTGGCACCATTTTTTCATTATCTGATTTGCTTGCCCACTTCAGAGGTGAAAATGGTGTATGCCTATTTGCTTGCCCACTTAGGTAAAACCAGTTAACTAAAGGCTCCCTGGAATTTCCAAGGAGCCTTTTATAATTGAATGTGTTTAATTTCTTTCAGCAATTGTATAAAGAAGATGACGAGTATCTTCCCAACCGAGGCATGGGTCTGTAATGGATTGGCCGTAGGTTTGGTGGTCAGATATTGGCTGGCTGCCTTCTACAAGATAGCTCTCAATCATGACGCCCTTTACAAGATTGCGAATCTCATCGGAATGCTTTCTGTTATGCATAACCTCTTTTACAATTCTAATCTGTTCTTTATATTGCTTGTTTGAGTTGGAGTGGTTTGCATCGATGATGCAGGCTGGATTAACCAAATCCATTTCCTCATACATATTGTGAAGACGAATCAAATCCTCGTAGTGATAATTTTGAGTGCTGTTGCCGTGCTTTGAAACAGCGCCACGTAAAATGGTGTGAGCCAGAGGATTTCCGCTAGTGGTTACCTCGTAGCCTGAAAATGTAAAATGATGAGGATGCTGAGCTGCGTATACGGAATTGAGCATTACGCTAAAATCTCCTGATGTAGGATTTTTCATTCCTGAGGCTACATCAAATCCTGAAACGGTCAGTCTGTGATGCTGGTCCTCAACAGAACGAGCGCCGATGGCTACATAGGAGAGAAGGTCGTCCACGTAACCCCAGTTTTCTGGGTAAAGCATTTCATCGGCAGATGTAAGCTTTGTTTCTGTCATGGCACGAATGTGCATTTTTCTCATGGCGATAAGGCCTGCTACCATATCAGGAGCTTCGTTTGGATCTGGCTGGGAAGCGATGCCTTTGTAGCCGCTGCCTGTGGTACGAGGCTTGTTTGTGTAGATACGAGGGACCACAAGAACTCGATCCTTAATATCTTCGGCAACTCTGGCAAGCTTTCCGATGTACTCACATACTGCATCCTCGTTATCTGCAGAGCATGGACCAATTATGCATAAAAATCGATCATCTTTTCCAGTGATAATATCTGCAATTTCCTGATCTCTTTTTGCTTTGATGGCCTGAATATCCTCAGGTACAGGAAGCATTTCTTTGATTTCTTCTGGTGTCGGCATTTGTTTCAAGTATGTGAAGCTCATTAATTTTCCCTCTTTCGTATTATATTTTAAATGCTAATTATTAGTTTAGTCATTTTTGATTTCTAATTAAATAGTGGTTTGATTTTTTCAATTGGCATTTCCTTACCAGTCCATATTTTAAAGGCCTCGGCACCCTGGTAGAGGAGCATATATTTTCCGTTCATTGTTTCGCAGCCAATTTCTGCAGCGTCCTTTAAAAGACGTGTCATCTCAGGATGATAAATTACATCTGTGACAATCAAATCTTTATATAGGAATTCTTTTGGAACAATTGAGGAATCGTCATCGCCCATTCCAACGCTGGTGGCGTTTATTAAAATGTCGCTTTCCTTTAGGCAAAACTCTAGAAGTCCCATATCATTCATATCATAAACGAAAACATCGCACTCGGTAGCTTTAGTTACCTGGTCAGCAAATTCTACGCATTCGTTAAAGGTGGCGTTTTTGTTTTTGAAAATGTTGATTTTGTTGACTCCATCTAGTGCAGCCTGCACGATAATTGACTTGGCAGCTCCGCCAGCGCCTAGGATAGTGATAGTGGAATTTTTATAGGAAATACCAACATCAGTCATGGCAGTCATAAATCCGTAGCCATCTGTAGTATATCCGATTAGTTTATTATCTCTGAAAACACATGTGTTTACGGATTGGGCCAGCTGCGCTCCTTGAGACATTTCATCTAGATATGGAATAATTGCATTTTTTAAAGGCATTGTAAGATTGAAACCAACACAACCAAAGGCACGAAGGCCATTTACAGCTTCTGAAAGCTTGTCTTTGTCGATATCAAAGGCCATGTAGGTGTAATCTAATCCTAATTCATCAAAGGATGTATTATGCATAAGTGGTGATATGCTATGACCTACTGGAGTGCCCAGCAGACATAATAGTTTTGTTGAACCTGAAGGATTCATTTTCGTTCCCCCTTTTATAAACTTAGAGATAATTGTATTTAATAGTAGCACTTTAGTCAACTAAACTGTGAAAATATTTAAGAAAATATGACTTCTTGTGGACTACTTAAGGAAAAAGTCCACAAGAACTTGGCTTTGCCAAGCAACATTTTCTTTCAGAAAATATTGGTCTGTGTCCGGTTCTTGATTTTCTGAGGAAAATCAAAAACCTAAAATTATTCTAGTAAAGTAAACTATTGCGTATCTAAAATCCTTGACTTATAATTTTCTTTAGCGATTCATTAAACAGGTCCAAAGGGAGAATGGAATGTCTAAAGAATTAATTATTAAAGGGAAAACTATATCGTCTGAAAGGGCTATGGTTTGCGTTCCAATAGTGGCTTCCACTAGAGAATCCATATTAGAAAAGGTTAAAAATTCAATAGATGCTGGAGTTTCTATGATTGAAATCAGAGGGGATTATTTTGATTTCATAGATGACAGGCATATGCTTTATGATGTTTTAAATGATATAAAGTCCATGACGGGGGATGTCATTGTGCTTTTTACCATTAGAACAGAAAATGAGGGCGGAGAGATTTCTTTAACTCCAGAGGAATACAAGGATATTCTTTTATTCACCTCAGCTTCAGAATGCGTTGATATAATAGATGTTGAGGTTGATTCTGTCGAAGATCCAAAGCATTTTATCAGTGTTCTTCAAAACAATGGAGTATACGTTGTGGCTTCTCATCATGATTTTGAGTGCACACCGGTGCTTATTGATTTGGTTGAGATGTATGACAATATGCATGATTCAGGTGCAGATATTTTAAAGCTTGCATGCATGCCAAACAATTCAGAGGATGCTCTTAGAATTTTAAAGGCCGGAGCAATCGCAAATAAAACATATCAGGAAAATCTTGTAGTGGCTATTTCCATGGGACAATATGGAAAGATGACTAGAGTGGTTGGCTCTCAGGTGGGCTCTTGCATTACCTTTGCAGCACTTGAAAATCAGTCAGCACCTGGACAGATTGGCTATCATGAGCTGGTATCCATTCTTGATACGTTAAAATTTTAATTTGGAGATATTTATGAGTAACATTTATTTAATAGGAAATACTTCTGAGGATAGAAAGGCGATAGCTGCTAGTTTGCAGAAGTTTTTACCATTTACCATTTTGGAAATGGATGAGGCAGTGGAGCGAGTAGAATGCATGTCCATTTCAGAGGTAGTGGAAAAGAAGGGCGAAGAGGAAATCCAAAATGCCAAGACTGCCCTTATCAAGATCGTTTCAAAACAGAACAATCAAATTATTTCATGCGATGACCAGGTGCTTTTAAATGAAGAAAACATTTCAGTTATGAGAGAAACTGGTACAGTGGTAAAGCTCGTATCTGGCGAAAATATTAATGATAATGGAAACGGTGGAGAGATTATCGTAAATACGAAGGATATGGGAACTGCAGATGTGGCTTCTGAGATAGTCAAGCAGCTTGCTCTTGCAGGGCGTTTGAATTAAAAAATAGCGCAAATTCGCCGTTTAAGGAATTAAGCCGAATTGACTTATAGTTGTTGCTTTGATAAAATATATCGGTTGATAAATACGTAGGCGTAGCGTAGCTGGATAACGCATCGGACTCCGACTCCGAAGACCGCCGGTTCGAATCCGGCCGTCTACATAGCTTATTTGGAGGAATCATGAATTTCAAAAATATTAATTTTAAAGATATAAAAGAGACATTAAAAAAGGCGTGCTCAAAGGCACTTAGCTTTGTTATTGAATACAAGAGATATTTTCTTGCAGCATTAGTTTTCATTATTATGATGGTTGTGCTTTTTGGATTTGCTGGATCTGACAAAAAGTCTTCGGACAAGAGCACTAGTGGAGTATATGCTTCCTACAAGGAGAGCAAAAATGAGGAATTAAATACTCTCATCGAAAACTATTACACAGCATATGCCGCTGGAGATACAGATACACTTGCTACATTAGCTTCACCTATTTCGGATGAGGAGATTAGCTACATTCAGATGTATAGCCAGTATATTGATAGCTTCAATGATTTACAGATTCTCTACAAGCGCGGTCTTACAGATGATTCTTACATCGTTCATACAGTTACAAACGTTAAATACAAGGACATTGATACAGCAGCTCCAGGTATGGATTTCTTCTATATTGAGAAAAACGAGGATGGAGCATTATACATCAACAATCTTTACTGTGATTTCAACCAAAAGAACAACATCTATGAGATGGATTCAGAGGTTACAGATTTAATCGCATTATTCCTTCAGCAGGGCGATGTCCTTGCAAAGGAAGCAGAAATTAACAAGGCATGTGAGGATGCAGTTGCAGAGGATGAAAATCTTAACACATTCCTTACAGTTACTTTAAAGGATGCTATTGTTCAGTGGAACACTGATTACAAGGCACAGCAGGCAGCAGCCGCTGAGGAAGCAAAGAAGGCAGAGGAAGAGGCAGCCGCAGCAGCAGAACAGGAAGCAGCTGAAAAGGAAGCAGCAGAGCAGGCAGCTGAAGAAGAGGCAAATGCATATTCTGGTACAGTAAACAGCAAGGCAAATGTTAGATCAGAAGCAAGCTCTGATAGCGATAAGCTTGGTCAGGTAGAGGATGGCACTTCAATCACTATTTACGGTGAAGAGGGTGATTTCTACAAGTTCGATTACAACGGAACAAAGGCTTACATCACAAAGGATGCAGTTACAGTTGGTGATTCTACTGAGGAGTCTACAGATGAGGAGACTACAGAAGAGGATACCACTACAACAGCAACATTTGCTGCTGGAGACAAGGTAACACTTGATTCTACAGTAAATATCAGATCTAGCATGGATTCATCTTCATCAAAGGTAGCCGTTGCATATTCAGGCGAGACAGTTGAGGTTGTTATGAGCTATGCTGAGGGCTGGACAAAGGTTAAATATGGCAAGAAGGAAGGCTATATCAGAACAGACTTATTACAGTAATTGATTTTCTGATAATACAAGAATCTAAAATTGCTGATTATACATGAGAGGAGACCGAATTGGTCTCCTTTCTATATAAATGGAGGAAATTAGTGGCGGAGCTATTTAGATTAAATAAATATCTGTCTGATGCGGGAGTATGTAGTAGACGTGCGGCAGATGCAGCTGTAGAGGCGGGACGTGTCATGGTAAATGGCGAGACTGCTGTTATGGGTATGAAGGTTTCATCCGATGACGAGGTGCGTTTCGATGGAAAGGTAGTTTCCAATGTTGGAAAGAAAAACATCCTCATTGCCTATAACAAGCCGGTAGGAATTGTATGTACAGCTGAAAAAAGAGAAAAAAACAATATCATTGATCATATAAACTACCCTGAGCGCATCTATCCAATCGGGAGATTAGATAAGGACAGCACAGGACTTATTTTACTTACTAATCAGGGAGATTTAGTAAATAAAATAATGAGAGCTGTAAACGCTCATGAAAAGGAATATATAGTTACTGTAGACAAAGAAATAACAGCGGATTTCATAAAGCAAATGTCTGCAGGAGTATATCTAGATGAGCTAGAGGTTACCACTAGAAAATGTCAGGTGACAAAGCTCAAATCAAACAAATTCAAAATCATTCTTACACAGGGATTGAACCGACAAATTCGACGAATGTGTCAGGCACTTGGTTATAGAGTGCGTTCTCTAAAGCGAGTACGCATTATGAATATTAGCCTGGGTGATTTAAAAGAAGATACTTATAGAGATATTACACCTGAAGAGATGGCAAAGCTCAACAAAATGCTTCAGGGCTCAAAGAATTAGAAATTTAATTGTAAGAGGAAGAATAATGGAATTAAAAGAATATAAGGCGTTGATTGATGAAATTGATTACCACATGGATAGATATTACAATCAAAATGAGCCAGAGATTAGCGATTACGATTATGATCAGCTAATGATAAAGCTAAAAGAAGCTGAAAAGGAGCATCCAGATTGGGTGACTCCAGATTCTCCATCTCAGAAAATTGGTGGAGTGGCTATGCGTGAGGCTGGTGTAAAGGTTACACATGATGTGCCTATGCTTTCTATTGAGGATGTTTTTGACAAGGCTGACGTGGAGGCTTGGGTTGCAAAGGTAAAGGACCTGCATCCAGATGCAGAATTTTCTGTAGAGGCCAAAATCGATGGCCTTTCCATGACACTTCGTTATGAAAAGGATTCTAGAGGCAAGCTAAAGCTTTCTTTGGCTGAGACACGTGGAGACGGTCTTATTGGTGAGGATGTTACCGCAAATGCGTTAGTTATTCCGGATGTCCTTAAATATCTTGATTTACCTTATGATTCCTTGCAGCTTCGTGGAGAGGTTTATATGTCTCACGAGGACTTTGATAGATTCAACGAGGAGCAGGAGTTAAAGGGTGGCAAGCTTGCTGCAAATCCTAGAAATTTAGCTGCTGGTACACTTCGTCAGCTAGATGCAAAAATCACTAAAGAGCGTGGATTGAAGATGTTTGTATTCAACGTTCAGCAGGGTCCAGAGGAGCTTACTCTCAGCCATTGTGCAGGTATGGATTTATTAGAGTCAAAGGGAGTTCACACTGTATTTCACAAGAAATGCAAGGAGGCCTCAGAGATTCTTGCAATAATAGACGAGATAGGAGAGCTTCGAGGAGAGTTTCCATTTGATATTGATGGTGCTGTTGTAAAGATTGATCAGGTGGCATACCGTAGCGATTTTTCTGCTAGTGCCAAATATTCTAGTGGACATATTGCCTACAAGTATCCACCAGAGGAAAAGCAGACAAAGCTTTTAGATATTGAGCTTTCTGTTGGTAGAACAGGTCGAGTTACACCTACAGCTGTTTTTGAGCCAATTCGTTTATGCGGTACCTCTGTAAGTCGTGCAACACTTCATAATCAGGATTTTATCGATGATTTAAATGTTGGTATTGGTGATACAATTGTGGTATACAAGTCAGGAGAAATTATACCAAAGGTAAAAGAGGTGGTTCATTCTCTTAGACCAGAGGGTGTTTCTACCTACAAGATTCCAAGTGTTTGCCCAGTGTGTGGCGGCCCAGTTAGCCGAGATGCAGACACTGCAGATATGAAATGTACAAATCCTAGCTGCCCAGCACAGCTAGAGCGACATATAATTAATTTCGTTTCTAGAGATGCTATGGATATCAAGGGCTTTGGCGAGGTTTATATCGAGGAGCTTGTCAGACGCGGTTATATCAAGGATATTGCTGATGTTTATGCTCTAAAGGATAGCCGCGATGAGCTGATAGAAGAGGGCATCATTGGAAAGGAAAAGAACACAGACAAGCTTCTTACAGCTATTGAGGGTTCAAAATCAAATGATGCATACAGACTTTTAACTGGATTTGGTATTCCAAATGTAGGAAAGGCGGCAGCAAAATCTCTTATGAATAAATTCAAGGATATTAATGTTATCATGAATTTATCAGTAGATGAGCTGAAGGATGTTGATGATATCGGAGAAATCAGTGCCGCTGCAATATTTAATTATTTGCATGACGAGGTAAATATCGATATCATTAATCGTATAAAGGCTGCCGGAGTAAATATGGTGATGGAAGAAAAGGAAGGCGCTAGCGACAAATTGGCTGGACTTACCTTTGTTATCACAGGTACACTTCCTACAATGGGAAGAAAGGAAGCTCAGGAGCTTATTGAATTAAATGGTGGTAAATGTGCAGGCTCAGTTTCAAAGAAGACTAGCTATCTGGTTGCCGGGGAGGCAGCGGGCAGCAAGCTTGACAAGGCCAATGCACTTGGAGTTACTGTACTTAGCGAGGATGAGTTGGTAGCTTTGATAAATAATTAATCATAGGGTTTTTATTAGTAACTAGTTGTTTTTTGCATAAATAATGGAGAAGAGAAAATGCCAATTAGAACACAAAATGATTTGCCAGCAAAGGCAACATTGGAACATGAGAATATTTTCGTAATGGATGAAAATAGATCTGCCCACCAGGACATTAGACCTATTTCTATTGGAATTCTTAATTTGATGCCTTTAAAGGAAGAGACTGAGCTACAGCTTTTACGTTCTCTGTCAAACACACCACTTCAGGTGGACGTTACATTTCTTACAGTAGGAGCGCATGAAAGTAAAAATACTAGCAAAACACATCTTAATAATTTTTACGAGCACATTGAGGACGTGTACGATAGATATTTTGATGGCTTAATAATTACTGGAGCACCCGTAGAGCAGATGCCTTTTGAAGAGGTAGACTATTGGAATGAGCTTACAAAGGTCTTTGAATGGACAAAGACTCATGTTACTTCTACATTGCATTTATGCTGGGGCTGTCAGGCAGGATTGTATTATAGATATGGCATAGATAAATACGATTTACCTGAAAAGAAGTTTGGCATTTTCCCACATCGTGTACAGAACAGAAAGATTCCTCTTGTAAGAGGATTTGATGATGTTTTCTATGCTCCACACAGCAGACATACTGGAGTTCGCACAGAGGATATCGAAGCCTGCGAGGATTTAGTAGTTTGCGCCAAGAGCGACGAAGCTGGTGTATTCTTGTGTATGTCAAAGGATGGAAGCAATATCTTTGTCATGGGACATCCAGAGTACGATAGATACACACTTGATGCAGAATACAAGCGTGACAAAGGCAAGGGATTAGAAATTGCCTTACCAGAAAATTATTATCCAAATGACGATGAAAATGAAAAACCACTTTTACAGTGGCGTAGTCATGGAAACATTTTGTATTCAAACTGGTTGAATTATTACGTATATCAGAACACACCTTATGAGTGGAATAAGATTAGTGAGAAATAAAGATTGAATTGTGCCGACAGTGACGGCACAATTTGGTTATGGAGACTTCTGCCGGAAACGGCAGAAGTTTTTTATTTGTGATTTTGTTGGGGAAGTCACGATCTGAAGAAGTGAGAGTAGTGTATATTTTTTCTTACAGGCTAAGTCACTGCTTAATGTTATCTATAAAGATCAACGTGATACAATCATAGGTAATATGGATTCTCAGGTGTTTTTAGGTGGATCTAAGCCGTCTACATTGAAAGACTTAAGCCAGACATTGGGAAAAGAAACTATTGATATGTACAACACTGGCGAGAGCCGAGGAAACAATCCATCTTTTCACTACAAACTATCAGAAGACACGAAAAGACTAGATGACTAGGGATGAGCTGGCTGCTATGAACGGTGATGAATGTATCTTACAACTTCGTGGTGTAAGACCATCTATGTCGGACAAATATGATGTTACTAAGCATCCTCTGTACCAGGAAACGGGGGAGTATGATGATAGGAATAAGTTGAATATTGAGAAGTTTATTAAGCAAAGGATGAAGTTTATAAAAGTCGAAGTTTATGATGTAGTGAAAATATAAAAATAATGCACCTCTTATTAACGTAAATACGATATAATAAAATCTGCTTATAAGAGGTGCATAAAGGAGAATAATATGTCGACATACATCATGCCTATAGAACAGGTTTTTTTGGAATATATTTTGAAGTTAGGAAAAACTGTTTTTTTTCCTGGTACAATAATGCTGGAAATGATTGAAGAGAGCAAACTAGACGAAAATGAGAAAGAACTTTTAAATAATATTCTTATTAAAAATCAAAGATTATTTGATAATTCTGGTTCGCTGGCTTTTATTTTATTTACTTCTGATATTACGCCAGATGATTTAACTAGTGATATTTCAAATGTAGATAAAGTATTTTCATTCGCTGATCGAGCATTAGATTTTGTTCGAATTAGAGAATGTCCATTTAAAAGACCGGAATATCTTATTGGAATGGCAGGATTGTTAGAAGGAAAAAGGTATTTATTGGCAGTAGAGTCTGACTATACTATTAGGATAGTATTTCAGGGGAAAGACTATTTTTATTCTATGCAAAAAGGTATTGGTTTAGATGTGGGTTCAAGAGAAGATGATGCTCCAGACTTATATAATATTCTTTTTTCTAGTAGAACAGATGAAGTATATAACAAATACAGACAGTTAATAACAGATGCATGCACAGCTTTGAAGATAAATGATGAAAGTCGTTGTTTTGTTTATCTATTTTCAAAAGTTGATGGTATGGGGTTGTGTGATTCATTTCATTTTCAAGAAAATAAAAAAAGGGTGCTATCATTAATATCGAAGAACCAAAGAGAATTTGATATTCGTAGTAATAATTTGTATTTTTATTCAAAAATGATACGAACAGAGATTGTTCATAAGGGTGGCAAGGTTACAGATTTTATGTCTATAGAAGATGCTCACAAAATGAGTCAAGAGTTATTTAACACTATTATAGATTTTTCTTGTGCAGCCATTAATACACCGTATAGAACACTTGATGAATTTAAAAACTATTTATCGTCGATTGTAGGAAGATATATATATAATTCACCTCAAGAAGCGAATAATAACGAGATGATTCCACTTGTTCGAAATATGACAACATATGCGGTTGCAGTTGAAGGATTGAATATTTCGACTCCTGAAAAAAGGGGAAGCTTTTTGCTTTTACCATCTATAAAAGATTTTTCCTATGACAATTATACTCGCAACCATGTTACTAAAGATTTAGGTGGCGAATTTGAAGAAATATTTAGCAGTTTTACTATGGAGGATATGGAATATGCTATTGAGTATCTGGCGAGAATGGATGATAGAAAGTATAATTCTGCTATCATAGTAGGGCTAAATATGCCAAAGATATTTGCAGAGGAGATAGCTTCGCCTATTAAAAGAGATTATTTCGTAGATTATATTTGTAATGAATTTAACTACGTGTTGTATTATGACATGTTGGGGTATGGGGAAATAGTTAATGACTATCTTCCACCTAGAATAGGAATTAATGATGGTATTCGTTCTGTTTTTGAGTTGATTGAGGAGGAAGGTTTATATTTACTTGAGATTAACGGTAGAGTGTATAATCAATATTCTATACCAGAACTGCGGTATAGGGTTGTGATGAGCGAGGTGGACGATATATATAAACTATTATTTGAGCCAAGCGATTATGTAAAAAGCGTGTACCGTGAAGTATTGGCAAACGTTTGTGAGTCTCAGTATTTTGAGGATTTATCGCAGCGCATTTGCTTTTTGTATGATATATTTGATTCACTTGATCCTAGAGGTATTGATGATAAGCCAATAAAATACACATTTACTTTTTTGGCATCAGATAGGTTAGATTACAATCAGAAAAAAACTGAATTTGAAAATAAAAGGACTAAATACAGAAATCCAATATTACATGGTGGTAGAACAATATATGAACTTGTAGATAATGAAACTGATATTATAAATTTAATATGGTATTTAGAAAGAATAATTGTTGATTACACAAGAGAAATATGTTCATTAGATATTAGGTCATGGGAAGAGTTAGATGAAAAATATAGGAATAATCAGAGAAGATTAGGATTAATAAGATAATTTTTACATAGCCTGCAAATAAAAAGTCAAGGCTAAAAAACTTAGGGATTTAAAATGATATAAGTCTAATTCTTTGCATCAAAATTAGACCACCACGTATGTGGTGATTATAGAGGGGGATACCATTATTATTGATTATTGCT
>JAILKL010000114.1 GCA_024693775.1 Pseudobutyrivibrio sp. | reverse complement strand
TCTCAAGAATAGAGTTCAGAAGGAATATCCAATTCCTGAAAATAAAAGAATCAAAAAGTACAAAGAAACGTGGTGTGCCTAAACAAGCCAGCTAAGTATAAAGGTACACAAAAGAATAGCGTCTATCCGAATGGATAGACGCCAAAACTTTTAATTATTTGACCTGTCTACTTGACAGGGGGCTGTTCATATCTGAATCCTCTTTTATTATCTGCGATCTTTCATTGAAACAAAATCTTGATGCTCGCCAACATATTTTGTTGCGGGACGCATAATACGTCCATCGTATAATTTGTTTTCTACATTATGTGCAACCCAACCTGCCACACGAGCAATGGCAAATAACGGTGTATATAAATCCATTGGTATACCTAAAAGCTCATAAGCAAAACCAGAATAGAAATCTACATTTGTTGGAAGAACTCTGTTCTTTCTTTCAAGACTGATTTCATGTACTGTATCCTCAAATAATCTGTAGAACTTAAATCTGTCTTCGCAATGCTTTTCTTTAGCTAAATCCTTTGCTAAATCTCTAAGTATTTCTGCACGAGGATCAGATAATGTATATACAGCATGTCCAAATCCATATACTAGGCCTGTACCATCGTACATTTCTCCGTCCATAAGTGCATTAACTACCTCTACGACCTTATCCTTGTCCTTTGTATAGCCAATCCTATCAACAACTTCTTTCATCATTTTAGCAACTGAAATATTGGCGCCACCATGCTTTGGTCCCTTAAGCGCTCCTAAAGAACCACATATTGCGGAGTACAAATCTGTACCTGTAGATCCAATAACTACATCTGTAAATGTAGAGTTATTTCCACCGCCGTGATCTGCATGAATGAGAAGTATGGCGTCTAAAAGATTTGCTTCTCTTTGTGTGAACTGACCATCAGGACGCAAAAACCTAAGAATGTTTTCTGCTATTGATAAATCCTTGTTTGCGTAGTTTATGATAAGTCTTTCTCTGTATGTATCATGCATCTTTGCCTGGTATGCGTAAATTGCAAGAGCTGGAAATTTTGCAATTAGATTGAGACCCTTTCTAACTGTTTCGTACACATCTAAATTGTCTGGATCATCATCATAATTGTATAGCGAAAGAGTTAATGTCTGCAGTCTGTTCATAAGATTGATAGATGGAGATCTAAGAATCTCATTAACTAAAAATTTATCTGGTAAATCATATCTCATAGACAGAGTATCCTTGAAATTTTTGAACTGCTCTGCATTTGGTAAGAATCCAAATAATAATAAGAAGCAAGTCTCTTCAAATCCAAAATTTCCCTGTCGATGCTTGATCAAATCAGTGACGCTGTATCCACGAAATAGCAGGTCGCCCTGGCAAGGAATAACATTTCCGTCCTTATCTACCTCATATCCTACTACATCTGATACTCTGGTAAGTCCAATTCTAACACCAGTACCATCATCATTACGAAGGCCTTTCTTTACATTGTATTTACTATAAAGTTCATTTGGTATGTCGGTGAAATTTGCTGATTGGCCATAAAATCTAGCTAAAATATAGTCATCATCATAGATAGTACGTGTAGGCATGTCGAATGCTCCTTTATCTTTTAATATGATTTATTTTTTACTTTAGCTCTCTAAATTAGAAAAGAGAACATGTTCTAACTGATTATAGTCTCACATGTTCTCAAAGTCCATACAAAAATTACGTAATTACGTAACTATTTTTTGACATATTTAATTATGATAAAGCTTATTTCCTTCATATTTAGGCTCACATGTAAGATGAACACCTAGCTGCTTGAACACTCCCACATCAACAGATGAAAGAATAACAGATGAATGCACCTCTAAGCCCTCAAGCATAGGTAAGCAATCATACGCCTTCTTAGCATCTTCGCTGTGAATAGCTTCCATAGATAGAGCAATAAGTAGCTCATCAAGATGAAGAAGTGGATTGTGGTCTCCTAAATACTTTACCTTTAAATCCATGATAGGTGTAAGAATCTCTGGAGAGATAAGCTTTACTTCATCAGGAATCTTAGCGAAGCTCTTTAATACATTTAAAATCATAGCAGATGATGCACCAAGCATCTGTGATGTCTTTCCTGTGATTACTGTGCCATCTGGCAATTCCATAGCGGCGCATGGAACACCTGTCTGCTCAGCCTTTATGTTTGCAGCTGAAACTACAGATCTATCTGCCACAGAAATGCCTGCCTTCTTCATGAGAAGCTCTAGCTTTTGAATAGCCGAATCACTACCCTCGCCCTTGCGCTTTGCAACAACTGCCTCATAATAACGGCGAATAATCTCCTGATTAGAAGCTTTTCTACAAGCCTCATCATCCACAATAGCATTTCCTGCCATGTTTACACCCATATCTGTAGGTGACTGGTATGGCGATTCACCCGAAATCTTTTCGAACATAGCCTTTAAAACTGGGAATACTTCTACGTCACGATTGTAGTTAACAACAGTATCGCCATATGCCTCAAGATGGAATGGATCAATCATGTTTACATCATTTAAATCTGCTGTTGCTGCCTCGTATGCAAGGTTTACTGGATGGTTAAGTGGAATATTCCAAATAGGGAATGTCTCGAATTTAGCATAACCAGCCTTTACACCTCTCTTTGCCTCATGATAAAGCTGAGAAAGACATGTGGCCATCTTTCCTGAACCAGGACCAGGAGCTGTAACAACTACTAATGGACGAGTTGTCTCAATGTAATCATTTTTTCCAAAGCCTTCATCAGAAACAATGAAAGGAATATTAGATGGGTATCCCGGAATAATATAATGTCTGAATACCTTTAAACCTAATGCCTTTAGCTTCTTTTCGTATGCTACTGCTGATGGCTGCTCTGCAAACTGGGTAAGAACTACAGAACCAACAAATAATCCATAGCTTGTAAAAGCATCAATTAATCTAAGAAGGTCCATATCATAAGTGATACCAATATCACCACGTACCTTGTTCTTTTCAATATCGCCTGCCTTGATTGCAATTACAATCTCAGTTTTATCTGCAAGCTCCTTTAACATAGTTATCTTTGCATCAGGTTTGAAGCCTGGAAGGACACGAGAAGCATGATAATCATCGAAAAGCTTTCCTCCAAATTCAAGATAAAGCTTTCCTCCGAACTGATCGATACGCTCTCTGATGTTTTTTGACTGCATCTCAGTGTATTTTTCATTACTAAATCCAATATTTCCCATAGTGTCTTCTTTCTATAATATTAATAATTTGTTCAAGTTACTTTGATTAAATATAATCAAAACCTTTAACTACAGAATTATAATTTATCCTTATAGTCTTGGCAATAATTTATCTTACTACCTGATTGTGTTTTTTTCTTAACTAAAAAAGGCTAGGTATATTAAATACCTAGCCTATATAATCTATAGATTTTTGTTTTTCATCAGAAAAACAGAAATCGTAAATACCATGAAAATAGGTTTATCTATTTTCATGTCCTGCAAAGCAGGATTATTGCTGACAATTTCATTGTTTGGTCAGCAATAAGTCATAAATTATTCTGCCATTGAAACATCTTCGCTGATGCCTTCAACATTCTCACCTGTAACAGTGTCCTTTGTCTCAGCAGAAATCTTTCCTGAAGCGATGCGCTTTTCATAACGTGTATAAATAACCCATGCTGCAAGACCAAAGATAACTGGTCCACCAAGTGACCAAATAGTAGTCTTAATATCACCATCAAGAGCTGGCTGAATAATAGCAAATGTATTTGCAAATAATAATGTCAATGTAACAACCCAACCCCAGAAAGTAGCTGACTTCTGTGATTTGTATACTTCAAAGCTTCTATCAACATCCTTAAGCTTTTTGAACTTAGGGAATGCAAATGAGATGAACATGTATGGTACTGTCATTCCTACATTTACCATTGCAGTAAGAATAAGGAAGAACTGCTGCATGTTGTCGCCACCGAATGAAACTAAGAGGATAAGTACACTAACGATAGCACACTGAATCCACATAGCGTTTCTTGGCATACCGTCTTCGTCGACCTCACCCATCTTACCAGGCCATAACTCCTTTGGTGTACCATCAATGATCTGCTTGATTGTTGAGTAAACAAGTGTGAACATAGCACCCATAAGTGCAAGAAGCATAATAAGCGCATATACTCTAGCAAAACCATGAGCAAGTGCAACCTGTGCCTCTGCTGAAGCACCAAATGCTTTACCAAATGCAGCCGCAAAGTTTGACATGATTACATATGAAACATTTCCAAGTGTAATATTGTCAGCTCCAAGAATCTCATCATAGTTTGTGAATGAACCAACTAACATGATAAGAAGTGCATAACCAACTACGATAACAAGTGCTGCTGAAACAATTCCCTTAGGGAAGTTTTTCTTTGGATTTTCTGTCTTGTCAACGAGACCACCAACTGCCTCAATTCCGCCGTAAGCAAAAAGTGCATACACAATAAATGAAAGGATCATTACTGGGCTGCCCTGATATGCTGCATTAAGTGGAACCTTGAGTGATTCCATACCAAGGAATGGCTGCTCAAGCTGACCGTGACGAGCAATAATCATAACAATAGAACCAACTACAACTAAGATGTTGATTGTAAGAACCGCTGTACCACCGATTGATGTAACCTTGCTGATCTTATCAATTCCCTTTGAATCAAAGTATGTGATGATAATAAAGAAAATCACTGCCATGATACCAAGGAGACGTGTACCAGATAAAAGCTCTGAACCAAATAATGACCAAGTAGCTGTATTATCCTCACCAAAGATTACGTTTGATACAGGTACCCAAATACCTGAAGATACGTTTACCATCCAAAGTACATAAGATGTGTACCACATAAATGTTCCGATGAATGCATATTTAGGTCCGACTGATTTGCACATCCATGAGTACATACCACCTGACTCGTTTCTAAATGCTGAACCAAATTCTGCTACCATAAATGCAAATGGGATAAAGAATAGGATACCAGCAATAACAAACCAAGGAATAGCTGCATAGCCCATTAAATAGTATGATCTTGGAATGTTGTTAAAACCGTATACTGATGTGAAGATCATCAGTATGAGGGCCATAAGACCCATCTTCTTTTCTTCTTTCATTACCTTCTTCTCTTTCTATAAAATAAAATTTTAATTTAACTTTTTAAAGTGTTAGCGTGAAAAATTATATCATGATTTTGCAAAATTCACCATATTTTCACAATTTGAAAACAAAGGAAATACAATGCATTCACGCTTTTAAGTATGAAAGTAAGACTTTCCTATCCCCTGTAATTACTGGCCTTATAGAGATTTAAAAAAACAAAAAGGCCACTCTATTTCTAGAGTGCCCCTTAATCATCAATATGTTATATTAGCAAAGCTTTGCACCAGCTGGGATGTGGTTATCAATCATAAGAAGGTGAAGCTCTTCATCCTCGCTGTCCTTAAGGTTGTTAACAGCTGAAAGAAGCATACCGCATGACTCGATACCCATCATTGGTCTTGGTGGAAGGTTTGTAATAGCAACAAGTGTCTTTCCAACAAGCTCCTCTGGCTCGTAGAATGC
>JAILKL010000103.1 GCA_024693775.1 Pseudobutyrivibrio sp. | reverse complement strand
AGCCATGGACGGCGAGGCGAATGCCAGCTGAACATGGACGTGAATCTGGCATGGTGTCTGTTATCAAGTAATTCGTTTCGTATTGTTTCTTAGGCTCCACGACCAATGAAGGCAATTATATACTGCTTGGTTGTAGAGGCTATTTTTATTTATTCAAGCGTCTGCTTTGTACGTACAGTCCCTTCGAATAGTAAAACGCGTAGAAGGACACCCATACATACGCGCTTTTACCCATTAAGATAATTTAAAAATTCTTCTCGAATTGTTTGTTTGGGGTGGTATGTAGGGTGCCCTCGGCAAATTTTCAATATAATTGAGAACAGCAGGTATCTTGGATAATAATACATGCTATTACATCTCTAATTTTTCCATCTCGGGATAGTCTGTGATGATTCCATCCACACCCATGCGTTGTAGGGCGAGGATTTGTCCACGGGTTTCTGGTGTATAACAGTAAACTCGCGAGCCTGCGTCGTGGATAGCTTTGATGGTGCGTGGCGTCAGGGTCTTCATGTTGATTCCGTAATAATCTGCAGGATATTTGGTTGGTAAAGTGGATTTACCAAAGGAAGCAAGTACCATTATTGGTTGATCAGGATTTATTTCCTTGATTTGCTGTAGGTAGTCATATTTGAAGGAAAGGAATATGGCCTTGTCTAAAAGTCCGTAGCTTTCGACCTTTTCATAAACCTCTCTGGCAAAATCTGGATCATCTCCAATGTCTTTTAATTCCACAAACATGCGCATGCCTGAGGATTGTAGCAAACTCAGGGTGTCATCTAGGGTCGGGATACGCTCTTTTGCAAATTCCTTTGAAAACCACTTTCCATCGTCTAGCTCGTAGAGCTGTGAATAACTGTAGTCCGCAACTGATTTAGTTTCCCCATTAATTTTCTCTAAGGTATCGTCATGGAAAATAACCAGCTCATTATCTTTTGATTTTCTAACATCAAATTCTACTGTATTTGCGCCGCAAGCATAGGCACCTGCGAAAGCGCTAAGAGTATTTTCTGGATATGCTGAAGAGTAACCTCGATGTGCAACAATCTGCATTACAATATCTTCATCTGCATTTGCTGGAAGAAATTCCTTTTCGCCGAAAAATACCAAAGAACAAAGAACTGTAGCCATGGTGATTGCTACAGTGCGTCTACGTTTTTTATTAAAAAACTTTTTCATAATCAGGCCTCCTTCATTGAGTCTAAATTTATTCTAACACATAAAAATTAACAGAATTTGTCCTGATTAAAAAAATATTGTCCGAAAATTCAATTGCAATTTTGTGTAATCTTTGAATTGAAATTCCGGACAATTATACAGTGTAACTCCAGTTAAAACACAGCTGGGAAGTTATCTACAATTTTTTGTTATAACACTTAATTTTTACAATACATCAGCAAACTGTGGCTGTAATTTTTTGAACACGTGAGTGCCAATTAAGAACATGACGATAGTGAAGCACCAGAAGTAAATGGTGAGCACTGGTCTCTCCCAGAAGCCTGTCTGAGAAATAAAGCTGTCGCGGTAGCCGCTGGTGATGTAATACATTGGATTGAGCTTTAGTACCACAACTAGCCAGCCTGGAATCTTGTCGATCATGCCGTCAAAGTTCCACATGATAGGTGTGGCCCAGATGCCAACCTGCAAAATGATGTTTACCAGCTGCGCCATATCCTTGAAGAATACGCAAAGGGCGCTGGTGAAATATATGAGGCCGATGGTGAGCATCATTGTGGCCAGTGAATAATAGATCACCTGGAAAATGTATGGAGTGAATCCAAATCCGTAAAGGGCGTACACTAAAATGGTGAAGCCTACGAAGAAGATGTGGACGAACAATGATGAAACTGCCTTTACTATAGGGAGCACATCGATTGGGAACACCACCTTTTTAACCAGGTAATTGTACTCATGCAAAACAATGGTGCCTGCGGAAAGTACCTCACTGAAATAAAACCATGGCACGATACCGGCTGAAAGCCAAAGCACGAAAGGCGCCTGGATGCCGGCCTTTGTGCCCTGAGTGCCCTGATTTAGAGCCTTGTCGAAAACTATCCAGTACACCAGGATAGTGACAACAGGCTGAACGAAGGCCCAAATAACACCAAGTGTGGAGCCTGCAAACTTTTGCTTGAAATCGTTTTTTGCAAGCTTTGCTATTAATTTTTTGTTTGAAATAATATCTTTAATCATAATATCCTATCGCTTTATATGATGATTTAGAGTCTGGTAATCTGCCACAGAAAGCTCCCAATCGCTGGCGCCGTCCTCATGCTCGGCTGTGCGAGTGAATCCCATTGTGCCAAAGAACTCTTTTACCATCTTATTTTTTGCTGTTGGAAGATAATGTCCGCGAAGAGTTTTTACTCCTCGGTCTGCACATCTCTTTACGAGCTCATCCATCATGGCACACTCCATGTCTCTTTTCAAGACTCTGCAGCTCATTAGCCATAAATCTACATCGCAAGCATCTCCATCAACATGACCGATAACTACGCTGACAACACCGTTGTCACCGAACTTATCGATGAGCTTTCCGTAAAGTGTAATGTATGAATCGTCAGCTGCTGTCTCCTCGATTTCAGTCTGAGTAAAGCGCTTTGTGGTAAGGTTAAACTGGTTTGACTTGTTTGTAAGCTGTGCAATACGAGCCATGTAAACTGGTGCGAAGCTATCGATTTCGGCTGTCATCTCAAGGGAATCAAGATACTCGCCGTAATCTGAGAAGCTGCTCTCTAGCTTTGCTCTGGCTGCGTTTTCCTTGTACATTTCATTTCTCTTTAAATCATCTGAAGAAATGTTGGTGGCCTCGAAGAATCCTGAGCGGTCGATGGTCTGAATGTAGTGAACTACATTATCAAGCTCTGGAGCACAAACACCCTTTAGCTGCTCTGTGACAATGTGGCGCTCTGCTGGATTGTCATCAACGAAAACCAAGCTCTCTGGAAGGAGTGTAAGCTCTGATGCAATGTCTGCAAAGTTCTTGTCCTTTGGATCCCAGTTTGCTTTTATTGAAATAAAGTCTGACTCCTTGAACTCGCTGTCAGGATGATTGATACCTGCAATTGCGTTCTCGTAGTCGTTTTTTGAATCTACATTTAATATTATACCTAACTGCTGATGAGCCTTTAGGTATCTCTGGAACTCGGTGTAGGCCTGTCCCTGTGACTCCTCTGGTCCTAGCTCGATGCCGTCTACGCCGTCATCACCGATAACTCCACCCCAAAGTGTGTTATCAAGATCGAGAACAAATCCCTTTTTGTTTTTACCCATGAGGGACTTGATGATATTTGCCACATTAAATGAAAGGCTAGGGATGGCTGGCACTGCCATGGCGTATTTGTACATGTACCAGTAGAATGGATCAGCCCACTCCTTTAAGCCGTAATCTGCTGAAATATAGTTGAGGTCGCAGATGTAAAAATTCTCAGTCTCCTGAGCGTATGCGTAAAGCTTTTCATTGAGACGTGAGATAAAATTGGTGGCTCCGTGGAAATCGTATGCGTCTCTGTTTCCAAGAAGTCTATATAATGGCATTTCGAAATTGTTCTGGATGATTGGGCAGTTGTATTTACCTGCAAGTGATTTCCAGATAGTCTCGAACTTTTTGTATTGATTGTCTAAAAGCTCATCCACTGCAGCCTTGTCCATGGTCATGTCAGGGTATGTAGTGATGTTTCTATTAGAGGTGCACACATAAATAAAATCAGGATTAAATTCTTCTAGCTCTGGGTTAGGGAAAACTGCATCCTCATAATATTTATTGTATTCGCTCTCGTAGAACTCTGGACGAATGCCATTGTCGAGAAGGAAAAGCTCCATCACCTGCATAATGTTGGCTGTGGTGGAACCGCCAAGGATGGCGATTTTCTTGTCGATGAAATTGGCACCGCTGGCGAGCAGCTCTTTTTTGATTCTCTTTTTCTTAGATGTAATGTAATCTCCATCAAATGGATACTGTAATTCTTTCATTATATCTACCTCGTTATGGATAATTTATCTCTTTCTTCTGTGTTTGCTGTATGTCTGTATATTTGAACTGAATCATTCTCGTAAACCAGCTCCTGGTATGGGCATGATGTGCTGTAGCCTGGGTGAGAATGCTCAGTAACAACCACATAGTCGATGCCAACCAAATCCATGGCTGTGCACGCCTCTAGCTTGTCTGAGCTGTAAAACTTGTTGTTGATGCTCTTCATGGCGTTGACTGATTCCTCTGTGATGTCGGAATAATCGTAGCCCTCTAGATAGCACTGGCGCTCTGAGAAAGCACTGCAGTAGAAATAGATATCACGGTAATCAAGGGATTCTGTGATGCGATCAACTGCAACCAGGGCGTCCTCTTCTGTGTTGTCGCGGAGCCATAGGTAGGCATCCAATGTATCAGCATCTACAAGAGAATCATCATCTCCTGCCTCAGAATGGTAAACCTGCTCCTGAGCGATACCGCTGTAAACAAAATATACCATGTCGGCGCAAAGGAATATAATTCCAAATCCGATAGTGATGTAGCTGATGATATTAACAAGCTTTGAGCGGCGACTCATGATGAATTTTACCGCGCCGTAAAAGATGAAAAATGCATTGGTAATAACCAGATAAACCTGGGATGCACCAGGAACTGAAATCACGCAATATCCGATAACGCCCATGATAACTGAGCCTATAACGAACCAATCGAAGATATCTCCGATTTCCTTGAATCTGATGAGGCCCTTGAATTTCTTTGCTGCAAAGCCTGCAAATGGTAGAAGCATTGGTCCCACGATGCAGATGCCGCAAAGCACTGCTCCAATAATAGTAAGTGGGAGGAAGGTGTAATCAAGTCCAAGATATTTTTCAAAAACCTGACCGACACGGCTGTTTTCCAAGGTGCCTAATGGAGAAAATGTCATGGCTCTGTTGTTTGAGCCGGATGCATTTAGACCAACTGTAACAAAAACATATGTAATAACAAAGGCTAACGTCATATCGATAGAATATAGAAGCTTTGCCTTTGAAAACTTTCTAGTGATAACAAGCTCTACAATGAAAACCGACCACATCATGGCAATAATGAGCATACCTGTGGTGCCCTTGAAGCCTGTGGCTGCGATGGTGAGTAGAGCGATGGCGATGGAGGTCTTTTTGCGGAAACCATCCTGCCAAATATCTGAAATAATATCAATCAAAAGGACTGAAAGTGAGGCTGCAAGCCCCATGGCGTTTCCATTTCCAAAGAAGTGATTGTCCATCCAGGAAATAGGGAATGTGCCGCCTACGATATTGATAGGAAGCAAGCAAATGCATGACACGAAAATGCCTGTGCAATAAAAGAAGTAGCGAGCTCTGCTGACTTCCTTTCCAGCACGAAGTCTCTCGGCAATGATGATGCAGGCCAAGGTAAGTGGCCAAGCGCACACTATCATATTTCCATTCATATAGAGTCTGAAGGCGTCCATGCCGAAAATGTTTTTGCACATAGCAAAAATCAACTCATAGAAATAGTGATAATAGAACACCAATCCCTCAACTCGAATATCCATGTTTGGGAATGAACGGCTGAGTGAAGCAATGTTGCCTGTATGGAATAGAAAATCGTGATATACCTGAGTGGTCTCTCCTGAAAGAGCACCAAGATATTTGAATTCAAATGATAAAAACGACGCCAATATCAAAAATAAAAACAGGATTAAAGAAATGATATCAAAGCGTTCTCCTTCATTAAAGAAGTTAGGTCTGCCATTTCTCACCCATTTTACAATGGCTATCAACGAAACCAGCGGTCCAAAGGCTGTGATGAAATAGTCCATGCCCATGAAGGACTGCAGGTAATAAACAAATGCCAAAACTACGAAGCCCAAGAAGAAGGAAGCCAGTAATCTGGTGGCTGCCTTTAGCTTTTTAGGCAGAAGCACGTCTGTGAAGAACATGCCTGGAATCTGAATCCAAAACAGTAAATATAGTAAAAATATAACTAAAATTCCTAAATTAAACGTCATGTAAAAAGCCTTTCTAGTTGTCTGAAGGAGCTAGCTGACCCAGCTTGAAATGCTTGCGGCACAAAGCTACATACGAATCATTTGCGCCTAGCATAACCTGAGGGCCTGAACGGACTATACCGTTTTCATTATATCTAACGTTGCAGGTGGCCTTTCGTCCGCACCAGCAAACGGTTTTTACCTCGTGAATCACATCTGCGATAGTGATAAGTCTCTCAGAACCTGGGAATAATTTATTCATAAAATCAGCCCTGAGTCCATATGCTACCACTGGAACATCCATGAAATCAACAATGTCAGACAGAAAATCTACCTGATCAGGTGTGGCAAACTGAACCTCATCTACGATGATGCAATCGTATTTTTTAATCTCCTCTTCGGACATTTTTACAAGATCCTCCAAGAAAATACACTCATGCTCCAAGCCGATACGAGAATGAACCACTCTGTCTCCGTCGCGATTGTCAATCATAGGCTTTACAAGAAGAGCGTTTTGTCCAACCTCCTCGTAGTTGAAATGAGTCATAAGCGCATTGGCAGTCTTTGATGAACCCATTGCACCATAATAAAAATAAAGCTTTGCCATATTATTCCCCTTTTACACAAAAATGAAGGACCCCAAAAAGTCCCTTAGTATTTTACTATATATTACTATTTAATAGCAAAAAACTTTTAGATATATGTCCTAGTTTTTTTGGTAAATTGCAACAGTTAAAATTCCGCTATTAGCTGTGGCGTTGATTAAAAGGTCTGAGCCCTCGTTGTTAACAAATTTAAGGTCCAGTGAACCCCATGAAATAGTAGCATCCCAACCTTCAGGCAAATAATTGACTGGCAATGAATGTGCATGTCTCTCTGATGCCTCTATTCCTGCAGTCTTCATAGCTGCATAGGTAGTAGAAGAAACCTGGCAAACACCGCCGCCAATACCCATGGCATGCTCTTTGTTAATGAAAACTGGAGCCTCCACAAAACCATTTGCAGTAGTTCTCTTTCCGATAGCTGCGTTTGCAGAAAAGGTCTGGCCCGGCTGAACAACTGTGCCGTTAAGATTCTTTGTAGCAAGCTCTACATTTGTAGCTCTAGGAATGGTGGAATTGTACTCTGTTACGTATACACCTCTAAGTGTGTACTCTGGGGTAGTCTCAATACCTGGATTTGCTGGAGTGGCATCGCGGCCCTCTGCCTTTCCACAGCCTACATAATGGTAAACGTATGCAAGCATATTATCACCATAAAGGAGCTGCAAATCTGGATTTTTATTCATATAATCTGTGGCGTTAAATGTGGCACTGGCATTTCTACCCTCGTTGATACCGTAGTAAATGTAATGGTTCAACAGCGCCAGCTGGCTACCGCCAACGGATGCGGCCACGTCAGGATAATTAGTAGCGTAATAGGTTCCATCAAAAACAGATGCAACCGCCTGGACCTCCTGAGCGTTAGCAGCTTCAGCAGTAAGCTTTGGGCCTGCAACCGCAAAAAATACAACAGCAAATACCGATAACACAACTCTTCTAATGGCTTTCTTTTCCATATAGACCTCCCACTTTGGTAATTGTTATTTGTATTTAATAATACAACTCTTTGGGGTGTTTGGGAAGTATCTTGGGTGGTGAGCTGTTTCGGGCATCGGGATTTTGGGGTATGCTGGTTTCTCGATGCCCTTTTGGTGCTTTGGGGCATCGGGATT
>JAILKL010000102.1 GCA_024693775.1 Pseudobutyrivibrio sp. | reverse complement strand
GACAATGCAGACCTTTATCAGTCAAATGCTGAGAGCTATGTTTCAAAGCTTGCAGATCTTGATCAGAAGTATCAGGATGCAGTAGATTCTGCTTCAAAGGACACAGTATTATTTGGTGATAGATTCCCATTCAGATACATGGTAGATGATTACAACCTTAACTACTATGCAGCATTCGTTGGATGCTCAGCAGAGTCAGAGGCTAGCTTCGAGACAATCAAGTTCCTTTCTGAAAAGGTAGACGAGCTTGGTCTTAACACAGTTCTTACTATCGAGCATGCTGACAACAAGATTGCTCAGACAGTAATCGACAACACAAAGAACAAGGATGCACAGATTCTTGCTATGGATTCTATGCAGTCAACAACAAGTGAGGACGTTGCAGCAGGTACAACATACCTTTCAGTTATGGAGGGCAACCTTGACGTCTTAACACAGGCATTAAACTAATTAGATAATTTGGAGGAATTATGGCAATTTTGACAGCCAAGGATCTGGCAGTAGGCTATGAGGGCCAGCCAGTTCTAGAAGGCATAAATTTCGAGATAAACGCAGGAGATTATTTCTGTATTGTAGGGGAGAATGGTTCTGGTAAATCAACAACAATGAAAACGTTGCTTGGTTTACAGTCACCTATTTCGGGCGACATAATATTTGGTGATGGCTTGGCAAAAAATGAGATAGGATATCTTCCACAACAATCAATTGTGCAAAAGGATTTTCCTGCTTCAGTTTATGAGATTGTTTTATCAGGCTGTCAAAACAACCTAGGAAAGAGATTCTTCTATAATAAAGAAGACAAGGCGATGGCACTTGCAAACATCGAAAGGATGGGAATCACCCATTTAAAGGATAGATGTTATCGTGAGCTTTCTGGTGGACAGCAGCAGCGAGTATTGCTTGCTAGAGCACTGTGCGCCACAAAGCGACTTCTTCTTTTAGATGAGCCTGTGGCAGGTCTTGATCCACAGGTTACAAATGAGATGTATTCACTCATAAAAGATTTAAATAATGAAGGTTTGACAATTATCATGATCAGTCATGATATAACCGCAGTCCTAGATTACGCAACTCATGTATTCCATGTTACAGCAAATGGTGCAGAGTATATGGATATAAACAGCTATGTAAATAGCGACCTGGGTAAGATGTATATTAGAAAGGAGGAACAGTAATGTTAGATACATTAACATTGTACTTGCAGTTTCCATTCGTAAGATATGCGCTTATCGTTGGTGTTCTCATTTCACTTTGCTCATCCTTACTTGGAGTTACATTGGTACTAAAAAGATATTCATACATTGGTGATGGTTTATCACACGTGGCATTTGGTGTGCTTACAATTGCTACGATTTTAAAAATGGCAAGCACTATGGTTTTGGTTCTACCGGTTACAATTTTCTTTGCAATTCTTCTTTTGAGAAAGGGACAGAATTCAAAGATAAATGGTGACGCAGCCATTGCCGTGCTGTCAGTTGGAGCACTTGCTTTTGGTTATTTGATGATGAATTTATTCCCTAGCTCAGCAAATATTTCAGGTGATGTTTGTACTACGTTATTTGGCTCAACATCTATTTTGACACTCACCCCTGCTGACGTTTGGGTTTGCGGAATAATGGCAATAGTAGTTATAATCATTTTTATTCTTTTCTACAACAGAATTTTCGCAGTTACTTTTGACGAGAACTTTGCTAATGCAGTAGGAACAAAGGTTAATTTTTATAATTTATTAATCGCCACAGTAATTGCTACTATTATTGTTCTCGCAATGAATTTGGTAGGATCACTTTTGATTTCTGCCCTTGTAATATTCCCAGCATTATCAGCCATGAGCATATTGAAAAGCTTTAAGAGTGTTACTATTTTCTCAGCAATATCATCTATGATATGTGCCTTTGCTGGAATCTTAATATCAATCCTTGCAGGAACACCAGTAGGCTCAACAATTGTAGCTGCTGATCTTGCGTTATTTGTTGTTTGTTATATAATCGGCAGAATTAGGGGGTAATAAATGAAA
This sequence comes from Pseudobutyrivibrio sp., assembly GCA_024693775.1. GTDB lineage: Bacteria > Bacillota > Clostridia > Lachnospirales > Lachnospiraceae > Pseudobutyrivibrio. The sequence goes on along the minus strand of JAILKL010000102.1, from coordinate 1,598 downwards.
AAAACTATACTGTTTCTTTTAAGTACGTTTTTGGTTTTTGGCTTAACAGCCTGTGGTGATGATTCCGCTAAATCATCACAAAAGCAGCCTGCCGTAGAGAGTTCTGAGGTACAGAATACTAAGGATAGCGCTAGCAAAGAGGAGACCGATTTGGATAGCATGTTCAATCTAAAGGAAGAGGAGGAAGAATCCACAGAGGAGGCTTCTTCATCTGGAGTAGATTTGGATTTAACATCTTTATCAGCCACATTGGTTTATTCCGAAGTTTTTAACATGATGATGGCGCCGGATGATTATATCGGGACTACCGTCAAAATGGAAGGTATATGCAATATGTATCAGGACCCGGATACAGGCAAAAAATATTATGCATGTATAGTGCAGGATGCCACTCAATGTTGTTCACAAGGACTGGAATTCGTATTAGACGAAGAAAAGTATAGTGAAGAGGATTACCCTGAAACAGGTGAAGAAATTACCATTACTGGTACATTTCAGACATACGAGGAAAACGGCAACAACTATTTAACAATGGTTGATACAGTAATAGATTAAAATATAAGGCTCCATCTGCTAAATGCGGATGGAGCCTTTTTTATGGAAGTGTGTATTAAAATGTATTTGTGGAATATCTAATTATTTCAATGAAAGGTGTTAAATATTAGCCCTCGATGGCTATATATTTTGTTTCTTCTTTCTGTGGCAATGCCTCCTTTTTAGGAATGCTAAGTGAAAGTACACCATCTTTAAATGCCGCGTGGATGTCCTCCTGTGTAATCTCATCACCTACATAGAAGCTACGTGAACATGATCCAGTATAACGTTCTCTGCGTAAGTATTTACCGTCGTCATCCTGCTCATCATTATTCTGGTTTGTCTCAGCTTTGATTGTCAAATAGCCGTCCTTCAATTCGGCTTTGATATCTTCTTTAGCAAATCCAGGAAGGTTCATGTCAACCTCATAGCCCTTATCAGTTTCCTTTACATCAGTGTTCATCATCTTTGCAAAGTCTCTGTCATAAGCTGGCATACCAAAACCAGTTACATGTGGTACTCCAAAGAAATCATCCATAAAATCATTTGATAAAATACTAGGCATTAACATAATTCATTACCTCCTTTGCCTTCGTTGTGATTATGTTATACACCCTGATTTAGCACTCGTCAATAGAGAGTGCTAATAATTTATAATTATTTAATAAATACTTTATAAATTATCAGCCAACTTCCACCATTTCCACCATAATATATTAAAATTCAATATACCTGCTGTTCTCTTCTATATCAAATATTTATTGAGGGGGCCCTGTAATACCAGCAAAAGAAAACAATTCGAGAAGAATTTCTTAATTATCTTAGCGGACAGAATCACGTATGTATGGGTGTCCTTCTACGCGTTTTACTATTCGAAGGGACTGTACGTACAAAGCAGACACTTGAGGCTACAAAAATAGCCCCTACAACCAAGCAGTATATAATTGCCTTCATTGGTCGTGGAGCCTAAGAAACAATACGAAACGAATTACTTGATAACAGACACCATGCCAGATTCACGTCCATGTTCAGCTGGCATTCGCCTCGCCGTCCATGGCTCGGCG
>JAILKL010000085.1 GCA_024693775.1 Pseudobutyrivibrio sp. | reverse complement strand
TCTTGAAAGAACTGTAAATGGTGAGACAGAAAGTTTTATCTATGACAACAACGTAATTAGTATGTCTAAGTCAGGAAGAAACTACTATTATCTCCAGGATGAGCTAGGCTCACCAATGTACATGACAGGAACAGATGGAGTAGCAGTATCATCATATGCATTCGATGACTTCGGACGAAACATCGACCCAAAAACAGGCAAGCAAAGAAAGCATGATTACACAACAAACGGAAATATCATTCAACCATTTGCGTTCACTGGCTACCAGGAGGATGAAGTATCAGGCCTTAAGTTTGCGCAGGCGAGATTCTATGATGCAAGCGCAGGTAGATTCCAGAGTGAGGATAATGTAAAGGGATTTATAGATAATCCATTTACATTGAATCATTATGGATACTGCTGGGGGAATCCTGTTGGGCTGGTTGATAATGACGGTAAATTGCCGTCTTGGGGGGATATAAAGCAAGGGGCAAACGATTTATGGGATTCCGCATGTGATGGTGCTACAAAGTTTGTAAATGATCCAGTTGGAACTACAAAACAGTTTGTAAGTGATCATAAGGAAATACTGGTTGCATCGGCAGCGACCGTCGCAGCAGTAGGAATTACTGTTGCCACATGTGGTACTGGTGCAGGAGTTGCAGCTGGCATTCTTATTGCTGGAACTGGTGGTGCATTTGCATATGATGCTCACAAGAAAGGAGAGAATGTAGAAAAAGCATTTGCTAGAGGTGCTATGGATACGTCAGTTATAATAACTTCAGCAGCGGTGAATCCTATTGGAACAGTATACGGAATTGGAAGTCAGTTAGCAGTGGATTTCCTAAGAGATGATATATCTAGTCCTGAGGCATATGCGGCGGCAGCTGTTGGTGGAGCTGTTGGAGACTCTGTGCCTCTTGTTGGAGGACTAGCTGGCGGAGTGGCTGGTTCATTGACTAATGACTTATTAAGCTCAGGGTTTGCAGGAAAAGAAATAACAAAAACAGGCATGATTAATAATGCACGCAGTTCTGCACTTTTAGGATTAGTGTTTGATGGATTTAGTTTTAGTATGGATCATTTATCTATGGGAAATGTAAAAATGCTTATAGAATCAAAAACAAATCCATTATGGTTCTTAAAAGAATATGATCAAAGAACAGTATCAAATTATATAGATGATTGGGGAAGAGCATTATTTGGTATTAATAAGGGGGAGAGCTTTTTATTAGACTTACTAAATACATATGTAGATGATGAAGGATGTAGTGTAAATTAATAAAGAATAATGAAGAGAGGATAAATCATATGGATTATTCAGCAATATTTTGCAAATACTTGGTAATATCATACTTGTTATATATAGTAGCAGTTATTTGGACTATATTTTTGTGTATAAGCGAAGTTCCGTTTATGATGGAAGAACGAATAAGAATATCGGAAAATTATAATAAAATAAAAATCAGTGTACGGTCCATAGTGGTAATTGTTATGATATTTATCACTTTTTATACAATTATTCCAATTATAAAAGATACGCCAAGTTGTATTGAAAAAAATTATGTAGAATCTAACGGAAGTGCATATCAGGAAGTAGTGGACGGAGGAGCACTTGGATTGTTTAAATCAATTATAGTAATACACGAAAATGAGAAAATAGAATATCGAGTGTTATGGGCTGACAAAGATATTAAGAAAGGTAATCGTGTTAAAGTGACATATTTAACGAATACTAAATGGGCTATAGTAGAAAAAGTAAATTAAAACGGAGAATAAAGATTGGAAGCGGTAATAACAAATAATACAGAAGGTAGAAGAATAAGAAATGCAAAGGTAACCTATGACATGGAAATCAGTACAGTAGGTAGAAATGAGTTTGTCATAGGTAATACCTCTAGAAGTGATATTTCTTTTTTATGTGATGAAGAATCATGTGTAGAGATAAGAATTCAAAGAACAAAAGATGGCTTTGAAGCTAGCTGCGAGAGCGATAGTTTTAAATACTATATCAATGGTGTAGAAGCAGAATCAGGTGTAAATGCGTTTAAAATAAATAGTTTTTTGACCTTAGGAAACGTATCTTTTTTCTTTGAAGAATATACCATCAAAACATCAATGGTTTATAGAATTAAAACACAGTTTCCTAATAAAGATCTGTCAGAATCAGGAAAAGCGATGGTGTATCCTGAATTCTACAGAAATGCTAGAT
>JAILKL010000084.1 GCA_024693775.1 Pseudobutyrivibrio sp. | reverse complement strand
TCTTGAAAGAACTGTAAATGGTGAGACAGAAAGTTTTATCTATGACAACAACGTAATTAGTATGTCTAAGTCAGGAAGAAACTACTATTATCTCCAGGATGAGCTAGGCTCACCAATGTACATGACAGGAACAGATGGAGTTGCTGTATCATCATATGCATTCGATGACTTTGGTAGAAATGTAGATCCATTCACTGGCAAAATCAAAGAGGCAAACCATAAGCACGGCTACACAACAGATGGCAACATCATTCAGCCATTTGCGTTCACTGGCTACCAGGAGGATGAAGTATCAGGCCTTAAGTTTGCACAGGCAAGATTCTATAGTGCTGAGAATGGTAGATTTGTTGGTGAAGATCAGGATGGAGGATTATTGAATGGTCCTGAGTCAATAAATAGTTACTTGTTTTGTGTGAATAATCCTAAAAATTTAATTGATAAAAATGGAAAATTTCCTTCTTTTTATGAGATTACAAGAGGAATAGCGCATGCAGTTATTGCAAATCCATTAGCAGTATATATTACTCAAAATGGATACGCGGAAGAAGGATTTGATATAGTTGGATTTACGGAAGAAAAAAATGCAGGTCAGGGAACAGGAATCTATCATGCAAAATTTGATTGCTGGCAGCAGTATTTTGGTTATAACGATTTATATGATTTTGCATTCGACCTTGGAACATCAATGAATAGAGCGAAATTTGAATTTTCTGCTACCGATGAAGATGGAAATGTTAAAAATTATATACTATGGGGATGGAAAGGTGATTACCTTAATCTTGGTGCTGGGGGTGAATTTGGAATATATGAGGAGGTGATTGATATAGACGGAAATAAGCATTATAAGGTGAATAAAGATATAGCTCTGCCGATGACACTTCAAATTGTGGATTCATCAGGTAATGTCATTATAGATTATAATCCAAATAGTCCACAATGGTGGATAACAGGATTTAATTCGAATTATCAGAATATGAAAGCAGGGAATCTTAATATGGTTTTTACTATTGATTTTTCAAGTAATCTTGAATTATATGAAGCATTTATAAATTCAGCCTCTTATTTGGATAATATAGATAAATGGAGGATTGATTCTAAAAACCAGTATATTTTAACTTTTACATGGGAGGGCAATCAATGCTTAGACTAATAAAGTGTTCGATTATATTTTTTATGTCGTTAACTATGATTATGGGGTGCGGTTCAATAATAGGCGAAAGTGAGGCAACAAGTGATATGGATAAATTATTTGAAGATAGTGACGAAGAGATATCTAATGAAATAATGGATAAAATTATATATGGGATAAATAATGATGATTTAGATGTTATAAAAAACATATTTTCTGAAAATGCTGTAAGCAATTCTGCAAACATTGATAATGATATCCAACGACTTTGTGATTTTATAGATGGCACAGTTATTTCATATGAGGAATCAGATCCACCTAGTTCATTTGAAGAATTGGACAATAATTATGAGATTAAATTGATTAAATCATATTACTATATAGAGACTGACAGTGAAAAATATTTTGTTTTAATTGAGAATTATTCAAAAAATACAAAACAGACAGAGAAGCAAGGAGTAAAGTGTGTTATTGCTGTAAAAGCTGACGACAGACTTAAAGTTTTTGATAGAAGCGAAAAAATATTATTCGACGAATCGGGAAGAATAGAAAGATACGGAATATTTATTCCGGATATATATGAATAAGTGCAGTTAATAAAAAATAAAATTTGTGAGAATCCTGTATGCCTATAAAGACATATTAGAAAATCTTACCTACGTAATGGAGGTAGGCCCAATGTGAATGGGTTATGTCATATCTTCCAGGCGGTTATCTAAGAAGTCTTGAGATGCATGATTCAAAAGGACTCTTAGATAGATATATTTATGGATATGACACACAAGGAAATAGAACTGAGACTGAAAGAACCAGAAGAGAGCTTAAGGAGATCTCAGGAAAATACACTTATGACTATGATTTAGAAAAACGTCTCATAAATGTACGAAGAGATGGAGATTTACTAAGAAGTTACACCTATGATGCCTTCGGAAACAGAAGCATTATGACAGATGAAGGTGTAGTAACCAAGTATAGATACGATGAGCTTGATAGATTACTTGAAACAGTATCTGATTCAAAGTCCATCTCCTACGAGTATGATAAACGAGGAAATATAGCAAAAGAATACACAGATGGTCTCTTGAAAAAGACCTTTACTTTTGATGCTACAAACATGCTTTCAAAGGTAGTTGATACTGAAGGTAAAGAAGCAACCTATAGCTACAATGGAATGGGAAAAAGAGTAGCAGTACAAAATCCTACAGAAAGCATCGATTACCTGTTAGACCTCACCAAAGACTACCACAACATGCTAGAGCGAACAGTTAATGGTGAATCAGAAACTTATACCTATGATAGTAATGTAGTAAGCATGTCAAAAGCAGGAAATGACTATTTCTACATGCTTGATGAACTAGGAACAGGCATGTACCTTACAGGTACAGATGGAATATCTACATCAACCTATGCTTACGATGAGTTCGGAAGAAACATAAATCCATTCACAGGCAAAAAAGAAAAGCCAGCCTACACAAAGCAAGGCAATATCATCCAGCCACTTGCATTCATAGGCTACCAGCATGATGAAATGACAGGAAACTACTTTGCACAGGCGAGATACTATGATGCAGGGGTAGGTAGATTTGTAAGTGAGGATAAAGTAAGAGGATTTATAGATTACCCTGAATCGATAAATCATTATTTGTATTGTTGGAACAGGCCATTAGATTTAAAAGATACTGATGGATTGTTGCCTTCATTAGTAACAAGTATTGAAAACGATCTATTTGCTCCAATTAATGAATGGTTTAAGAGCAATACAGATTTTACATATGTAGATGAACAAAGTACAAAAGGGTTAGCTGGTCCATACGTAACAAATACAAACACTGTTAAAACAGGTGATAATAAACTATTTAATGTAACATATAAAAATGGAAAATATGAATCAACCCAAATAAATATTGTACCATCTGTAAAAATTGGTAGTTATCAAGGATCTATAGGCGTAAAAGTAGACAAAAATGGATTCAATTTATCTGTTAAATCGGTTCATACGGATAAAGATGGTAATAGTTCAACAATGAAAGTAGATTTAAATAAGTTGTCAGTAAAGGCAGATATATCAAATACAGTTGGCAAAAATACTACTGGGTGTGGATTTAGATTTAGTTTAAACCCATTTGATAGTGATGATATTTATACGTATGATTCAGTTAAAATTAATAAAAATATATCCAACAAAACTGAGGCGGGATATTCTATAAATTCTGGAATTGGAGATGTAGCAATTGCTGCAATTGCAGCGGTAGTCTATTTTGCGGGTCCTACTGTCGTAGGAGCGATAGGTGCAGATGGAGCTGCGGGTGCGGAAATCATATCATTCCCAGCAATAGCATCAGTCGGAACAAAAGCAGCAGCATTCTTTTTTGCATTCTTAGGGTTAAAAACGGTTGTAGAAGCAAATGAGAGTAGTGAAGATGGAACTTGTACAGAATAAGAATAGAAGGGAATATAGAAATTATGAAGAATAAAATTCTACAGACGCTATATATTAGAAACATAATTATGAGCGGTTCATTGCTCATAGCAATCATAAGCATTTTACGTTTTTACAATAATGTTTTGTTAGTAGGAGTAACAATACTCTCTGCATTAATATTATTTATAGGTTCATATAAGGCAATGCATGTATACATGCAAAAGCAGTTTACTGAAAAAATGAATCTGGAAAATATAATTGATTTTTATAGTAAGAAAAAAAGGCTATATATACAAGAAAAGGCAGATCTATTCAATGCTTTATTATGGTGTGAAGAGGATGAAAGAATAGCAGACTACATCAAAAATAACGCCCTGCCTTTGGAACAAAAACTGTCATATGAGTTTTATAAGTTGGATAAAAAGCTGATTAAAGAGAACGATGTAGAAAATGATATGTACCCAGATGTATTTCTACGTATTCAAGGATTATTAGAGGCATATAAGAACTGTAAGAAAAAAGATAATGATGTCGTAAAGAAATTTCATGCCTATTTTGATTTTTACCAGAGTTACTATAACAAGCAATATGATTTAGCTTTAGCGGCAATCGATGAGAATGTTTCTAAGGGAAATATTAATGATACATGGAGAATTTATCACAAAGGAATTGTGTATAAACAGATAGGCGATATAGATAAAGCTGATTTGTGCTTTGCGCATTTTAAGACATGCGGTGGATACACTAGATTTCATAAGTGGCTGGAAATAGAGTCAGATACAAAAGGACAAAGTAGTATTGCGATGTGGTCACTTATGGTTGCCACAGTTCTGTATTTGGCTGTAGGGATAGTGCTGTGGAACCATCAGTATTCTTCTGTACAAGAAGCACTTAAATGGGAGTATGGGGATAATGAGAGCAATCTCTATTTGATAACTGAAAGTTATGATGATGGCCAAGGAGTTAGCATCTATTCATACAATGATAGTATTTTATATTGTAATTATTGTAAGAATGACCATGGTTACACTATTAAAAAAAGGCATATTGATAAAAATATAAAAGAAGATCGTAACGATAGTTTTTTTAATTCATCAACAATCGTACTGATTAACGGAAGCTTTTACAAAGAAACAAATTATAAGCCCGAAATAATAATTACAAAAGGTGATTCGCTGGACCAAAATGTAATTAGGAATATACAGGTAGAATCAATAGAGAGTAAAACTGTAAACAATGAATTATATTATTTAGTTACAGTTGAGTAGAGGGAGAATGATAGAAAATGACAATGAATAAAGCATATTTACAATACAAGATTGTATTTGCAGTATCTATAATCTTGTTATTGATTGGGATAATAGAAGCAATAAAAGTTGGAAGTATTATTATAATTGTTTTACATATGGCTTTTTTTGGTGTTTGTAGCTTGCTATATAGAAGATATGGATGGAATTGGATAATTCTAGATTATGTTTATAACAATGGTAATCTTGATGAGTATTTGAGTTTACTGTTGGAAAAGAACAGTAAAAAATATGCCGCATTAATAGGAACTCTAAGTTTTTTATCACCAAGAGAAATGCTAAGAAATAATGAACAAATTTGGTTTATAAACGTAGAGCAATATGTTTTCGGCAAGAGTGAAGAATCAGTAAATGACATAGAAAGAATGCTTGTGGAATTGAATGGTTCGAATAATTTCTTTATTTCTAATTACAGCCCTATATTATTAGACATATATAAAGAAGAATATGATAGTGCTATTGCAAAGCTTGATGAGTTGACCAGTGCAAACAATTTGTATGAGATTCCAAGACAATTTTATTTAATGCAAATCTTTTCAAAACAGAACAAGTATGCGGAAGAAGTAAAAAATTGTATCGAATTTATAAAAAACAAGGGATTTAATACGCGATATGCAAGATACATATTTTGTGATAATGATTTGGGTTATGAGAATAACAAAAGAGACTGTGTACAAGTAGAGAGACTCTTAATAGTTTTTGCATACTACATGCTATGGAGTGTATTGCTTTGTCTTAGAGTATGAATAGGGATAATATCAGCTAAATCGTAGAGACTTTGGCTGAGCTATGCAATTAGACATAAATAAATTTAAACGGAGAATAAAGATTGGAAGCGGTAATAACAAATAATACAGAAGGCAGAAGAATAAGAAATGCAAAGGTAACCTACGACATGGAAATCAGTACAGTAGGTAGAAATGATTTTGTCATAGGTAATACCTCTAGAAGTGATATTTCTTTTTTATGTGATGAAGAATCATGTGTAGAGATAAGAATTCAAAGAACAAAAGATGGCTTTGAAGCTAGCTACGAGAGCGATAGTTTTAAATATTATATCAATGGTGTAGAAGCAGAATCAGGTGTAAATGCGTTTAAAGTAAATAGTTTTTTGACTGTAGGAAACGTATCTTTTTTCTTTGAAGAATATACCATCAAAACATCAATGGTTTATAGAATTAAAACACAGTTTCCTAATAAAGATCTGTCAGAATCAGGAAAAGCGATGGTGTATCCTGAATTCTACAGAAATGCTAGAT
>JAILKL010000052.1 GCA_024693775.1 Pseudobutyrivibrio sp. | reverse complement strand
TAGGTGAAACGACCTATGAAGGCAAGCCTGTGTGTCGTACATGGTTGTAGAACCTTTTAAGAAACTCTAAGTGTCTGCTTTGTACGTACAGTCCCTTCGAATAGTAAAACGCGTAGAAGGACACCCATACATACGCGCTTTTACCCATTAAGATAATTTAAAAATTCTTCTCGAATTGTTTGTTTGGGGTGGGGCTGGAGGGGGCTTGGCTAATTATAATTAAGAAGAACGGGCAGACGATTGGGGATTCATAATAATTTACGATTGTGTGAGGAATGCCAACCCTATGGTATAATGGTAGGTAGATTTTGAATATACGATACGATTATGACGAAAGGTTATGTGATTATGAAAAAGACGGCTATTATTACGGGAGCAAGTAGAGGTATTGGGAGAGCGGTGGCCAAGAGGCTAGCGCACGAGGGGTATCACTTGGCTTTGTTTTGTCATAGTAAGATAGATTTGTTGGAGGCTTTTGCAGAGGAGTTGCGCAGCGAGTGTCACGTGGAAATTTATACTTATTGTGGTGATGTGGCAGATTATTCTTTTATGGAAGCTTCTTTGAAGGATGCTATTGCAAAATTGGGGCAGGTGGATGTTCTTGTAAATAATGCTGGCGTTGCCAATATTGGTCTTTTGACTGATTTATCTTTTGATCAGTGGAATTCTATTATTGGGACTAATTTGACTGCACTTTTTAACACTGCAAAGCAGGTGGTGCCTGCCATGGTTTCTAAGAAGTCGGGTGATATTATTAATATTAGTTCTATGTGGGGTACTGTGGGTGCTTCCTGTGAGGTGGCCTACTCTGCTTCAAAGGGCGGTGTCAATTCATTTACAAAGGCTCTTGGCAAGGAGCTGGCTCCTAATGGTATTGCAGTGAATGCTATTGCCTGCGGTGTGGTAGATACTGATATGAACGGTATGCTTTCTGCTGATGAAAAGGCAGAGCTTTCTGAGGAGATTCCTACAGGTAGATTTTGTCAGCCTGAGGAGATTGCTGAGGTGGTTATGAGCATAATAAATGCCCCATCATATATGACAGGGCAGATTATTGGTGTTGATGGTGGTTATATTTAACCTTCAATAATTTTCTTGAGGTAATCTTTGAATTTCTTTTCCTCATCCTCTGGGAAACATACGGTGGCTCCTATTCCGGTGAGCCATCCGTATAGCTGAGGTGATACTGCCACAGAGATTCTGGCTCTGATGTAGTCATCCCCGTCTGGTCGCACATCTATTTCGGTTCCAAATTTATCCAGGACTACTCCAATTAAATATTTTTTAAATCTGATGGTTATGACTCTTTCCTCACCTGAAAACATACTAATGTGCTGCTTGGCATACTCGTGAGGATTCAGCTGTGATATTGCTTCGTTTCCTTCTATATCTTCATCGCTGATGGTGGCTTGTAGCATTTTATCTACACGATAGTGTCTGATTTCCTGGCTGCTTTCGTCGTAGGCTACCAAGTAATAATTTTCATCGTTTCTTAGTAGAAATGCTGGGCTTACCTTGTAGATTTTTCCGCCATGACGAGGCTTCATTTCCTTTGACAGGGTCCATTCCTGGTATTTAAAATTCAGCTTTTTCTTGCTGTCTAGACATTGGTAGATCACATCTATGGTGTAGAAAATCTTTTCTGCTCCACTCATTCTCTTGGCGGGAACTACCACCTGGCGCCTGAGCTGTTCGGCTTCATTTAATCCTGCAAGGCTAGTAATTTTATCCACAAGCTCCTGCGTTTTCTTTTGAGATATAAACTTTGATGCACCTACTGCATCAACAAGTAGCTTTAATTCTGCAAGCTCAAATATACGAGAACCGATATAGTAGCCCTTTGTGCCCTTTACCACATCAATTCCAGCATCCATCAAAGTGTCCATATCCTTGTAGACACCCTTTCTTTCAGCGGCAATGTCATATTTTTTCAGGCGACGAATCATCTCGGCAGCATTGATTTGATGCTCCTCATCACTTTCCTTCATCAGAATCTGATATTCAATTAGTATTTTGTGTTTCTGACCCCCTACGTGTGGCATTTTTCCTCCATATTTACGATTCCCATTTTCTAATCAAAAACAAGAATCTACATTATATAAAATTGTGCTATAATTTATAGTTGATTAGCAATAAGTGAATATTTTCACTTACATCTTATTATAACTAAACTTGGTTTAAAAGGAATTATATGAAAAGACAAGATTTTTATAATGATTGTAGAATCAAATATCCTACATTTACATATGAGGATTATTCATACGAATTAACTGAGGACGAGATTTCCCTCAGCTACAGCTTTTCCATTGATGGATTATCAACCTTTCATCCAACCTGGAAAATCGCTCGCATCAACAAAGTAGACTATCCACTTAACGAGGCGCTATTAGACGAGATGGCATTTTCCCTTGGTATGGTTGAGCTTATCAGCTATTGGAAAATTGCATGTCCTCCAACAGTGCACATCAAATGCCATAGCATTTCTGAAAAGCAGATTGATTGGTGGAAAAAGCTCTATTGGGGAGGCCTAGGTGAATTCTATTACACAAATGGAATCACAGATGAGCTAGATACCTTTATGCAGATTACCTGCAATGAGGCTGCCACTCATACACCTGCTGTCACAGCTTCACCACTTGCTAACCTTAACGCAGATAAAACTCGTGTCATTATCCCAGTCGGTGGTGGAAAGGATTCTGTTGTCAGTATCGAGCTTCTAAAGGAAAAAACAGATAGATATTGCTACATTATCAATTCTCGAGGTGCCACAGAGGAAACTGTTCAGGTGGCCGGTCTAAAGGAAAAGACCATCTACGCCAAGAGAACCCTTGATAAGAATATGCTGGATTTAAATAAGCAGGGATTTTTAAATGGTCACACACCATTTTCTGCATTAGTTGCATTTTCGACTATCATCGCTGGTTATTTAAATGGAATCAGCTATGTGGCACTTTCAAATGAAAACAGTGCCAACGAATCCACTGTTGAAGGCAGCTACGTTAATCACCAGTACTCAAAGAGCTACGAGTTCGAGGAGGACTTCCGTAAATACGAATCAGAATTTATCGGTTCCGGAGTTTACTACTTCAGCTTCCTTAGGCCTCTTTCTGAATTGCAGATTGCTATGCTCTTCTCTAGATTCAAGGCATATCATGGTGTATTCAAAAGCTGCAATGTAGGTAGCAAGCAGGATATTTGGTGCGGACATTGCCCTAAGTGCTTATTTGTTTACATTATATTGTCACCATACCTTACATTAGAGGAGCTTGATAATATATTCAAAAAGCGTCTCTTTGAGGATGAAACTCTCATGGAAGACTTTGACAAGCTCTGCGGAGTTGTTCCAGAAAAGCCATTTGAGTGCGTAGGTAGCCGTGACGAGGTAAATGCTTCTCTTACTGAGGCAATTCGTATATACGAAGAAAATGGTATTGAGCTCCCAGTTCTTTTAGCTCACTACAAAGAGCAGGCTCATACACCTGCAGTTTTATTTAATAATTACAAAGGACAGTTTGCATCAGTACATGGACTTAACGACTTCTTTAAATCCATCGTTTGGGATGCAATAAACGAGTAAAAATGAAAGAAACAATTAGAGATTTAGTAAAAGATAAAAAGGTATTAATACTTGGATTTGGCCGCGAGGGTCAGTCAAGTTTTCGAATGATTTCATCAGTGGGCGGATATAGCTCTCTTGATATTGCTGATGCAAACGCTGTCAGCTCAGATCTTACTGCTATGCACACTGTTATTACAGGTGCTGGCTATCTAGATTGCCTAAATGATTATGATGTTGTTTTCAAAAGTCCTGGTATCGTTCTTCCAAAGGACATAAAGGAATATAGCTGTCACATTACCTGCCAGGCTGATTTGTTCCTTCAGGTATACGGTGCACAGACCATCGGTATCACTGGTACAAAGGGTAAGTCCACAACATCTTCACTTTTATATCATATACTTAAGACATGTGGAAAAGACGTATTATTTGGTGGAAACATCGGACTTCCTATTTTTGATATTACAGATCAGATTCATCCACGTACAGTAATCGTATTTGAGCTTTCTTGCCACCAGCTGGAATATGCACATTACTCGCCTGCAAAGGCCATCCTCTTAAATCTTTATGAGGATCACCTTGACCACTATGGTTCAGTAGAAAAATACTGGCATGCAAAGCAAAACATTTACAGAAACCAAAAATCAAATGACACCTTGTTCTGTAATCCAGAATTTTTACCAAAGCAAGGTGAGTGCAAGGCTACAGTTGTTAAGGTAAAGACAGCTGATTTACCATTCAAGAGCTTTGATGAAATAGAAGGCGTTACTCTTCGCGGTACACACAATCTTTTCAATACAGCATTTGTTTATGATGTTTGTAGAAGATACGATATATCAAATGAAGAGTTTATGCAGGCTCTTACTTCTTTCAAAACACTGGCCCACAGATTGCAGTATATTGGCACAAAGGACGAGATTGATTACTATGATGATTCTATCTCTACAACAGTAGAATCAGCCATCAGTGCGATCAAAGCCATTCCAAATGCCGGTACTATTTTACTCGGTGGCATGGACAGAGGTATCGACTACGATCCTTTAGTAGAATTTCTTCAGACAACAACACTTGAGCACATTATTTTAATGTACGATAGTGGAAAGGTTATAAAGGAAAAATTAGAAGCAACAGCTTCTGCTGATTTTATGAATCGTGTTCATTATATAGGTACTCTCGAGGATGCATGCGATTTTGTAAAAACAAATGCATCAAAGAAAACTGCAGTTATTCTTTCACCTGCATCTGCTAGCTATGGAGTATTCAAGAACTTTGAGCAGCGTGGAGACTTTTTCAAAGAGCATATTTTTGGCTAAGCCACAAATATGATTGGAGGTGTTTATGGCAGGCGTTAATCGAATTAATTTCATGGATGACCAGGGTCCAGCTATTCGAACCTGTAAAACCTGTGGTAGACGTATCCCACTAAATGGTTCTAGCGATTTATGCAATGATTGTCTAAAACGCGAAATCTTTCCAAAGGTAAAGGAATATATCAATGAAAATCCTGATACCAACGAAATGATTGTAGCTGCTGAATTCGGCATCGATAGAAAAATCGTTCATGAATGGATACGTGAAGGCCGCCTTGAATACCGCAAACCTAGATACTAAACAAATCGCCCCAGTGCAATGCACTGAGGCGATATTTTTTGTTCTATAATCTACTATCATGACAGGTAAAATAAATAATCTGTCTATCCTTAGATATTTTTTCTAGAAGCTTTAGTGACTCTTTGATTTTCTTATCATCCAGATTTGTAAATGGATCATCCAAAATCAGTATAGGCTTTTCTTCCGCATATAGCACATCTACTAGCGCAAGACGAGAACATAATGCCACCAAATCCTGATATCCCTGTGAAAGATAATCAGCACTCTTTGTGCTACCTGAGTAGCTTAGCTTGATATTTAAATCCATATCCAGCTCAAAATCATCAATGGCATAGCCTGATTTTGTCCCATCTGGACCATCAATAAGACTAAGGTATTTGTGCAATCCATTCTGCAATGGCTGCATATATTTTGAAAGGAAGCTCTCACGAGCCTTCTGTAAAAAGTCCTCTGTAAGCTTTAATAAATCAGCTCGTTTTTTATATTCACTCTCTGTTTCTGTCAGTCTATCAAGCTGCTCTGCCACATCTCCCAATCTTTCGATTTCGGCAGATGCTCCTGACAAGTTTTCCTTGTCCTGCATGATTTGCTTGTTTAGCTCTACAATCTGCTCATCGATTTCGTTTTGAGCATTCTGTAAATCATCCACCGACTGAACCTGTTCGTTTACATCATAGTTGGCCTCAAACTGAGCAATGCTCTCCTTTAGCCCCTCTATACGCTCAGCAATAGCATCATATTGCTTTCTACGTGCGCTGATTTCCTGAATCTGCTCACTACGAGTCTTTTCTTTATCAACAGGATAACGCTTTAATACCTTGTCGATATCAGCCATCATAACCTTTATTTTGTTTTCATGGCGAGTGATTTCATCAGTAACCTCTAGATATTTAGCATATTTATCAGCATCCTTTTTCAACTGAGAAAGGAAATCATATTCTCCACCCATCTCGTATAGATTGATACCATAGAAGGATGCATACGGCTGAATCTTTGTATAAAGCTCCAACTGAATATCAGCCAGCTCATCCAAGGTGCCCTCTGACTCACTATGTCTAGCCTTTTCCTCATCAAGTAAGTGCTGGTACTGATCTAATTTTCTACGAATCTCGTAAACATTTTCCTGAACTGTATCTGCCCTTGTGAGCAAGAAATTAGAAAGGAATTCATCACAGTCCTCCTGCACCTCTCTAAGCTCCAATTTAGCCATTTCCAGTTCTTCCTCAGCCTCTTCTATATCCTCTTCATACTCTGATGCTATACGATTTTGATTGCTGTAGCTGCGACGTCTAAAAATAACCATTAAGACAAGATCTACAAAGGCTGCAGCAAAGCTGACTACCTCAACAATCTGTCCAACATCATTGCTAATATAATTTGTAAATACTAATCCTGACAACATAAAGATTATGAAAAGAATCAATCCAAGAACTGACCATACACTAGGTCCCTTTTTCTTTGTAATCTTTACATTTGCATCTCTTTCAGCCTTTAACGCCATCAGCTTTTCAGATGAGATAGATATTCTATCCTCGAGTCTAGTAATCTGGGTAGCCTGACGCTCAACATGTGCTAGTTGCTCATCAGTAGGCACCATTTTATCAAAGAAGAATTTTAGCTCTGTAAGCTGCTTTGTGGTATCCTCTGAAAGCTTGGAATGCTCAGCCTTTGCTCTAAGCTCGGCAAGATTAGATGCCATTTTATTCCACATACCAAACTCTGAATCCTCTGGTATGCCCTTTTCAAAGGTACGGCTAAATTTCTCTGCTGTCTTATCGAAATCAGCTGTAAGCCCTCTAAGAGCACGCTCATGAACATCCAAATCTCTATCTGTATCCTCAAGCATAGCAATTTCATCTGCCTCTGGAATACCTGAAGCAAAGAAATCATCTAACTGTGCC
>JAILKL010000115.1 GCA_024693775.1 Pseudobutyrivibrio sp. | reverse complement strand
GTCTGCTCGTGCATGGCAATAACATCCTTTGCATCTAGAATGTCACCATTTCCAATTACTGGAATTGATACGGCATTTTTAACATCTGCAATAATACTCCAATCAGCATGACCTGAATAATATTGCTCTCTGGTACGTCCGTGAACAGCAATTGCTGCTGCACCAGATTCCTCTGCCACATGGGCCATCTCTACTGCATTAATATGATCGTCGTCAAATCCCTTGCGGATTTTAACTGTTACTGGCTTGTCCACAGCCTTTACCATGCTCTCGATAATCTTGCCGGCAAGCACAGGATTTTTCATAAGAGCCGAGCCGTCTCCATTGTTTACAACCTTTGGCACTGGACATCCCATGTTGATATCTAAAATATCAAAATTGCGATGCTCAATCTTTGCAGCCATGGCTCCCATTATCTCTGGATCTGATCCAAATAGCTGCAAGCTGACAGGACGCTCTCTTTCGTCTACAGTAAGTAGACTCTCTGTATTTTTGTTGTTGTAATAAATACCCTTTGCACTGACCATTTCCATGCAACAAAGTGCAGCTCCTTGCTCCTTGCATAACAAACGAAATGGCAGGTCTGTTACGCCTGCCATTGGTGCCAAAATCAAATTGTTTTCTAGGGTTACATTTCCAATTTGTAATTTCTTTATCATTATCTCTTCTGCTTATCGTGAATAAATTTCATACCATAAAGTGTAAGGTTTGGATTGTAAATATCGATACACTTTGTCTCGCTTGATATTAGGCTACCAAGTCCACCTGTGGCAACTACCTTTACATTTTCATAGCCACTTTCTTCTATCATGTGCCTAACAATGTATTCTGTCTGACCAATCTGTCCATATACAAGACCCGCCTGCATAGATGAGATTGTTTCCTTTGCAAGAATTTTATCTGGCTTTTTGATTTCGATTTCTGGAAGCTTTGCTGCATCCTGCCACAAGGCCTTTGCACTGATACGAATACCAGGGGCAGTGACACCTGAAACAAATGCACCAGAGGCATCTACTAAATCGTAAGTAGTAGCTGTACCAAAATCAATAACAAGCACTGGTCCTCCGTAAAGCTCGTATGCACCTGCCGCATCTACGATACGGTCTGCACCAATCTGCTTTGGATTTTCTGTGGCAATACGAATGCCAGTCTTGATACCAGCCTCTACGATAACTGGATGAATGTCAAAATATTTAATAATTGAGCTTGTAAGAGAGTGCATAACATTTGGCACTACTGATGCGATAATAACATCATTTACCTCGCTGGCATTTAAGTCGTTTGAGCGAAGTATCTCTCTAAAGGTAATACCGAACTCGTCTGATGTACGGTTGATTTTTGTAGTAACTCTAAAGGTACCAAGCAACTCTTCCTTATCAAATACACCAAGTGTAATATTTGTATTTCCAACGTCTATTGCAAGTAACATTACATGCCCTCCCCTAAGAATACTACTCTATAATAAGTCTCAAGCGACTCAAACAACTCTGCTCTTTCTCTTTGCATCTTTTTAACTTCAAGAGCAGAACCAATTTCATCATATAGTAAATCGTCCTCATTATGATCTACCATGATTCTAAGATCTCCATCCTCGTCAAAGAGAAGCTGAATTGTTCCACTTACCTCTTCTGTGTATAAAACACACATGATTTTGAGATCATCCTTTATCATTGGTGGTAATCCTTCAAAGTCAGGATTTAGATAATATTTTTTTGTGTAGCAGCTTGCGCCGCACAATACTACTTCTTCGTTCATTTAAATCTCCTTTTACGGGAAATCTCAGCTATACATAGCCATAGATTCCTCTGACAGAAACCTCGCCTGTGCTGATTATTTTTTCTATTCCATCCGCATTTACAATAAGCTCGCCTCGGTTGTCGATACCAACAGCAATAGCTTCATATGAATTTTCGCGTGCCTCTATTCTAACATGTTCTCCTTTATTGGCAAGATATCTTTCATATTCTTCCCTCAAGCCAGACAAATCTCCTGTCTTAATAAAGACATTATAATAATCTCTAAAGCTATTCCAAATGGCCTCAGTGATTTCCTTTCTGCTGCCCTTTGCATTTGGATTAGACTTTTGCATTTCTATATCTACGGATGTAGCTTTAAAGGCTATTTCCTCTGGAAAATCCTTGTTGTGCACATTTACACCTATACCGCACACCACATACCATGGCTTTTGCTCTCTCACTTCCATTTCTGTGAGAATGCCACATATCTTTTTACCAGATAAAACTATGTCATTTGGCCATTTTATAAGTCCATGTAAATTGCAGGTGTCCTCCAATGCTTTTCTAACTGCCATGGCGGCAATTATTGTCACTGTAGGTACTGCTTCTAATGATATATCCTCTGGTCTTAATAATATAGAAGTAGAAATGGAATCTGACGAAGGTGATTCCCATTTGCGTCCGATTCTACCCTTTCCTGCAGTCTGCGTACCAGCAGAAATAACCAAGCCCTGAGCTTCATCCTTATGGGCTCTTTCTTTTATTCTGTCGTTTGTGGAATCTACTGATTGGTAGTATTCGTATCTAATATCCTTTAACATTATCCCAATGTTGCGTACATAACTGCCTTTATAGAGTGCATACGATTCTCTGCCTCATCAAAAACAATAGAACGCTCACTTTCAAAAATTTCGTCTGTAACTTCCATACAATCAATGCCAAACTTGTCATGAATCTGCTGACCGATTGTTGTATTTAAATCGTGGAATGCTGGGAGGCAATGCATGAACACTGCGTTTTCCTTTGCATATGAAAATGCCTTTGCATTTACCTGATAAGGACTAAGGTCTTTTATTCTCTTTTCCCAAACATCATCTGGCTCTCCCATGGATACCCATACATCTGTGTAAATAACGTCTGCATCCTTGCAGCCTGCTGCCACATCCTCTGTAAGGGTAATGGTAGCACCTGTTTCCTTTGCAATATTCTTGCATTCATTTACAAGCGCTTCCTCAGGGAAATATTCCTTATTAGTACATGCAACAAAATCCATTCCAAGCTTTGCACAGGTAACCATTAAAGAATTACCCATGTTATATCTAGCATCTCCCATGTACACAAACTTGATACCAGACAGTGTACCAAAGTGCTCCTTGATAGACATCATATCTGCAATCATCTGTGTTGGGTGAGATTCGTTTGTCAAACCATTCCAAACAGGAACCTGTGCATACTTTGCAAGGTCCTCCACCTTTGTCTGCTCAAAGCCACGATATTCTATTCCATCATACATACGTCCAAGTACTCTTGCTGTATCTGCAATAGATTCCTTTTTACCAATCTGTGAGCCAGATGGATCAAGGTATGTAACGTGTGCGCCCATATCATGAGCAGCTACTTCGAAAGAACAGCGGGTACGTGTAGATGTTTTCTCAAAAATCAAAGCAATGTTTTTGCCTGATAAATAGCTAGCCTGAGAAATGCCCCTCTTTTTCTCGTCCTTAAGCTGAAGTGACAATTCAATTAAATAATTGATCTCCTCAGGTGTAAAATCCAACATCTTTAAAAAGTTTCTTCCTTTTAAAACCATAACGTACCCTCCTAATTTTTACATTTTGAACCATTATAAAACAAAGGAGCCTTTGAGGAAACCCCCAAAGACTCCAAAATAGATCATATTAAACTAGTAAAATACGTGGTTGCCAATAATGAGACCTTCGCGATTTCCTGCACGTCTAAAGTGTGTAGCACCGCCTGTGTTATCTACACCTGCAATGGCGTCATTTGCCGCCTGAATACAAGATGCCTTTGGTCCCCTTGATATAACTGATGACATACGTGATGTTGAAAACTGTCCCTTTGCGAAGATAACTCCGCTGACAGAATTCGCATATGAGCCACTGCGGACTCTATTCATAACAACTGAGCCGACTGCTACCTGACCCTCATAGCTCTCTCCTCCAGCTTCGATCTGGATGATAGCTGCAAGTAAAGTAACATCATCAGCTGAATTGATAACAGCCTGATTTGCTGCTGCGGCTGCCTGAGCAGCTGCCTTTGCTTTTGCTGCGGCTTCTTCTGCTGCCGCCTTTGCTGCGGCCTCCTCTTCAAGAGTAATGGCCTCGCCTGATTCCATGTCCACCTGGACATAGTCTGCCTTTACGTAACCTGATGCATCACCTGATGTAACTGCTACCCAGCCATCAACTGACTCAGCGTCACTGTTAACAATAAGCTTTGTTCCCTTAGAAACAACCTTTAAAATCTTTGCATCTTCTGATGCTTCCTCGCGAATACGAAGTCCTGCCACGTCTGTTGTTGCATAAGAATCGCAAACATCAAGTGCAAGATTGTAAGCATCGATTCCTGTCACACAAAAATCTGCTGATACGAATCCATGAGCATTTCCTGACTCAATCTCGTACCATCCATCAAATACATCTACAAGTGTAGCAGTATCTCCAGCACGAAGCTTTGCAATAACCTCTGAATCTGTGCTAGCTTCTGCGCGAATTGAAAGATAATCGTCTACATTCGCCATAACTGTGTCTGCCCACTCGTCATATACGTCATCTGTGTTTGGCTCTACCTGATCTGTTGTAGCTGCAACTACTGTAACCTCTGATGAAGCAGAGATTAATTCTGCCGACTCAACTGCATTGACCTCTAGTGTTGAAACTGTTGCAAACACACCTGCTGTACGAGCTGGTGTAATATTAACATCTGTTGTAACAGCCTGCTGTACTGGTGCATGTGCCCCAATAAACAACATAACAAGACCCAATGTCAGAGCGCCGCCCTGCTTTGTACGCTTATTTAAATACTTGCTGTATTTGTTGTACATTGCAGAAAGTTTTTCGCTATACTTATTCATAAGCCTCCATGATTTTTACAAAATTTTTCTAATTATTACAAAGTTGTTACGGCTGATAATATAGCATTATTACAATTTTTTGTCAAATTATTTGACTTTTAGCGGGGTACTGCTATCATATTTTTGTTTAATAATACTAAGTTTAAGAAGGATTTATATATGAAAAAAATAGTTATGACTGGCGGTGGAACAGCCGGTCACGTAACACCAAATTTGGCACTTGTTCCTTATTTAAAGGACGCCGGTTATGACATCTATTACATTGGTTCCTACAATGGTATAGAAAAAAATTTAGTGGAGGATGCTGGTATTAAATACTACGGTATTTCTTCTGGAAAGCTTCGCAGATATTTCGATTGGAAAAATTTCTCAGATCCATTTAGAGTTTTAAAGGGCTTCTCAGAAGCAAAGAAATTGCTTAAAGAAATCAAGCCTGATGTGGTATTTTCAAAGGGTGGATTTGTTTCCGTTCCTGTTGTTATGGCCGCTGGTAGACAGCACATTCCAGCCATTATTCATGAGTCAGATATGACACCAGGTCTTGCCAACAAATTAGCTATTCCATTCGCCAAAAAGGTATGCTGCAATTTCCCTGAAACTGTTAATTATTTACCTGCAGACAAGGCCGTCCACACAGGATCTCCTATTCGAAAAGAGCTATTTTCAGGAGATGCTCAAAAGGGTCGTGACTTCTGCAAATTCAATGCTACAAAGCCTATTATCCTTATTATGGGCGGAAGTATTGGTTCCAAATTTATTAATAATGCAGTATGGAATTCCCTCGATACTTTGCTTGAAAAATTCCAAATTGTACATTTAGTAGGTAAGGGAAATATTAACAATGACCTTGTTAATGTGGAGGGTTATCAACAATTTGAGTTTATTAGTGAACAGCTAAATGATGTATTTGCTATGACTAACTTGATGATTAGCCGCGCTGGAGCCAATTCCATCAGCGAAATCTTAGCACTTAAGATTCCAAACATCCTTATTCCACTATCAGCTGCAGCTAGCCGTGGAGATCAAATTTTAAATGCAAAAAGCTACGAAAAGCAGGGATTTTCAACTGTTATTCAGGAAGAAGAGCTTACCTCTGAGCTTTTAATTGAAAGTGTTAATGATGTTTACAACAGATCATCTGAGATAAAAGAAAAAATGGCAACAAGCCATCTTTTAGATGCTAATACAACTATTCTAAATCTTATCGAAAATATTTAGAATTGTTACAAATTTAATACGATTAAAAAAAAGGGTACTCCATAAGGAGTACCCTTTATTTTTAGTAATACATTGCGCTACCAAGTGCTGCACCAAGCATTCCACCTAATGCAATACCAATAACGATTGCGATTACGTACCAGATAAGAGTTGCTCTTGCCCAGTTCTTCTTTGATTCCTTTGAGTTACCAAATGCCCACACAAAAAGCATTACGATGTTAACGATAGGGATCAACATAAGAAGATATGTAAGCATCCACTCACCAAGTGATACTGTCTCGTTAACTACAGGCTGCTGATATACTGGCTGCTGGCCGTATGTCTGCTGTGCCTGGTTTACTGGCTGACCTGTCATTGGGTCAAAGTTCATGTTATTGTTATCCATTATTTTCTCTCCTTCTAAAATAAATATTAATAACAGTTAGATTATAGACTATTGAATAATAATGTCAACAATAAATATCACCACCAGACCACATGTGTCTTTAATTATAGACTATAATGATAATTTTTTGACTACTTCTTTTGTTTCTGCTTCTGTAAAGCTCTGGTGACTCCAACCACAAATTGTTTTGTCTGGATCATCCTCATATCTAGGGATTACATGAATGTGGAAATGATGAACTGTCTGACCTGCTGCCTCACCATTATTTTGAACAATGTTGATTCCTACACAGCCAAGCTTGTCCATCATATTTTTTGCGATTTTCTTTGCTAAAGGTAAAGCCTTTGCAGCCACCTCATCATCAATCTCTAATAGATTTGCAAAATGATTCTTTGGAAGAATAAGTGCATGTCCCTTTGTTGCTGGATCTGCATCAAGAATTACCTTGAAATCATCATCCTCATATATTGAATTTGTTGGGATATCACCATTTGCAAGCTTGCAAAAAATACAATTGTTATCCTTCATTTTAATTATCCTCCTATATCTCAAATGCCATGAATTTAGCTAAAAGTAAATATTTCATCAAGCATTCTAAGTGTTCTAAAATTGCCCTTTGCAGTCATATCTCCCACAGAGAATGCTCTCTGGAAGGTCTCACGCCCTGCCACAATGTTGTCCATGATACTGCCATTTAATTTCATGTATACGTCAATATTGTCTTCCTTGCCATAATGACAATCCATATTGGAACCTGATGTTTCCAGAAATAATGGCTTTTCTTTTCCATCAATCATAAACAAATATCTAGCAGCAAATTCTTCATTTCCTTTGAAATGAATCTTGAAATCATTTACGTATTCTGAAGATGAATCCTCTTTCTTTTTGCCCATCATATCTCTAAACATGCTGGATAAATCAGCTATATCAGCCTTTTGAGTCTGGACATATTCATCATCCGATACATATTTTGACAGCTGCTCTGACTCCTGTGGAGAAAGCTCCATCTGCTGTGTTCTCAAGATGCTGCGTGTAACAGCCTGATTGCTGGTAGGCAGTCCCTTTGTGCGCTGAGAAATAGTGCGATACAAGGTCTCCACCTTTTTTTCAATAATATGAGCATACTCAGTATTGGATCTGAAATCTGCCACATCCTCAACATAACCGCAAAAACCTGAGCATGGCAATCCACCCAAGATTTCCCACGCATTTTCTAGTGTAACCATGGCCTCTCGCTCACCATAGGTAGTGGACATAACCACAGGCTGCATATATGTACTAGCCAAGGCGCTCTTGTCTGCATAGAGCCAACAAGCATCCAAAAACTGGTTCATATATCCACCAATACCAAGCCATTCTACTGTGGTGGCAAGAATAATTCCATCTGCATCCTTCAAGGTCTGTGGAAGCATTGAAATGGCATTTTTCTGCTCATAAATATTGTAAATATGAACTTCCACCTGGAGCTCTATAAGAACCTGCTCCATTTTATTGATAACGTAAAGTGTTGGGTCCTCAAGTAAACCACGGCCCCCATAGTAAATGTTTACCTTCATTATTGCCCCTCTTTATCCTGTTTGTTATCTATAGTATAGAGATTTTCGTCGTTCAAATCAATGTGACTATTTTTAATTATTGTAGGTATACCGTAGAGAATAAAGGTAAAAATAATGCCTGCAATGATTCCCCCTACATGACCTACATTATCTGTACCTGCTGTGGTAAATCCAAAATACAGTGTCAAAATAGCCATTAAAAACATTCTTTTACTACTAATACCCTTGTATTTGCCTTTATTTACTATAATGACAATAATCATGCCTCCCACAATGCCAAATATAGCTCCTGAGGCACCTGCGACTATATCATTTAATCCCATTAAGCTCTGATATAAGAACGACAAAAAGGAGCCAGCTATTCCTGACCCCAAATAAATTGCAAAGAACCTAGTCGTACCTACTGCCTCCTCGAAAATCTGTCCAAGAAGGAATAGCAACAACATATTGTTCATTAAATGTTCAATTCCAAAATGCATGAAGGTAGATGTTAAAAGACGATACCATTGATGAAAGTGCAATACCATGTATGGATTCATAGCTCCATGCATAAGCATATAGCCTCCATCCTCTGTATTTCCAAATATCTCCATTACAATAAAGACAATTATATTAATTGCCACTAAAACAACTGTTATAGGTGTTTTTTTGATATTAAATGAATTGTTATCCACAATTAAGCGAGCATTTCCTCTGGCATTCTACTGAGCAATTTGCTCATTGCCACCTTGTGCTCATCCTCCATCTCTGTAAGTGGAAGTCTAAGACTACCTACATTAAATCCTAACATATTCATTGTAGATTTAACAGGGATAGGATTAACCTCACAAAATAGTGCATCTACAAGCTCTAAATAATCAAGCTGAAGTCTTCTAGCTCTGTCCTCGTCACCGTTTAAATACTCCATAACCATGTCATGTGTACCCTTTGGTGCTACGTTTGAAAGAACTGAGATTACACCGATTCCGCCCAATGAAAGGATAGGGATAATCTGATCATCATTTCCTGAATAAATATCTAAGCAACCACGGCAAAGGCTGGCAAGCTTTGTAATCTGAGAAATATCTCCACTGGCCTCCTTGATACCTACGATATTGGCATTTTCAAGGCCTAGTCTCATGGCTGTTTCTGGTAAAATATTACATCCTGTTCTAGATGGAACATTGTACATGATAATAGGTAAATCTACAGCGTGCGCTACGGCTGTGTAATGCTCGTAAAGACCCTGCTGTGTAGCCTTGTTGTAAAATGGAGTAACAATAAGAAGTCCATCAACACCGATTGCCTGAAGCTTCTTTGAAAAGTCGATAACAAGACGTGTTGAATTGCAGCCTGCACCTGCGATTACAGGAATGCGGTGGTTTACTCTTTTTACTGTAAAATCGATTACAGAAAGCTTTTCTTCCTCTGTCATAGTGGCTGGCTCGCCTGTTGTACCACAAATAATAATAGCATCTGTACCTCCCTCGATTTGTCTATCGATAAGAGTACCAAGCATGTCATAATTTACGGTATCGTCATCATTAAAAGGAGTAATCATTGCAACTCCTGCACCTTTAAATAATGTCATGGCCATCCTCCTTTACAATATCAGCAATAAGCTCGCGCTCATCCATGTGGTGCTTTACACCCTTGATTTCCTGGTAATCCTCGTGGCCCTTACCAGCTAAAACTACAATATCGCCCTCTTTTGCATTTACAAGGCAGTAGCGAATTGCCTCTTTACGATCTGGAATAGTTACGTATTCGCCGTCTGCTTTGTGAACACCGATAAGAATATCGTTAATGATATCCATTGGCTCCTCGTTACGTGGGTTATCAGATGTAACTACAGTAAGGTCTGCAAGCTTTGAGCTAACCTCACCCATCTCATAACGTCTGCTCTTTGCGCGGTTTCCACCGCAACCAAATAAGCAAACTAATCTACCTGGCTCGTAAGCCTTTAATGTTGTGAGTAAGCTCTCAAGTGCCATAGCATTGTGAGCGTAATCAATCATAACTGTAAACTTCTTTGATACAGGAATAAGCTCGATACGACCCTTTACGTGTACGTTCATAAGAGCTTCTTTTATCTTTTCCTCTGAAACCTGAAACTGTTTGCAGATAGCCACAGCAGTAAGGGAATTGTACACAGAGAAAGTACCTGGTACATTGACCTCAACTGTCATATCTTCCTTTCCTGTAATGTGATATCTAACGCCAAGAGCGCCGTGCTCATTTAAAAGCTCAACATTCTCTGCGATTAAATCATTTTCTTTTCCGTAGCCAAATTTAACTACATCGCAAGTATGACCCTGCATGATTCCATCGATGTGCTCACTGTCTCCATTGAAGATACCAAGCTTGCACTGTTTAAATAATAAGCTCTTGCAATGCATATAATCTGCAAAATCCTTGTGCTCATTATCGCCAATGTGATCTGGCTCAAGATTTGTAAACACACCAATATCAAATGTAAATCCTGAAACTCTATGAAGCATAAGTGCCTGTGAGCTAACCTCCATAACAACTGCGTCAAGACCAGCATCTACCATCTGTCTGAAAAGCTCCTGCACACGGTATGACTCTGGAGTAGTGTTAACTGCAGGAATGCACTCGTCACCTACGATAGACTCGATTGTTCCGATAAGACCTGTTTTGATACCAGCCTTTTCAAGAATAGACTTTACCATGTATGTAGTAGTAGTCTTTCCCTTTGTACCTGTGATACCGATAGTCTTTAACTGCTCTGCAGGATGTCCAAAATATGCTGCAGCTGTATAAGCAAGCGCCTCACGGCTGTTCTTTACCTTGATATAAGTAATGCCATCTACAGTCTCAACATCCTTTTCGATGATGATTACGCTGGCTCCCTTTTCAATAACATCTGGGATAAAATCATGTGCATCTCTAACTGTACCTGAGATACATACGAATACCGAATCCTTTTCAACTTTTCTGGAATCATATGTAAGTGTGCTGATTTCTCTATCAAGCTCACCTGCATAGAGCTCGTAATCCAATCTATCTAATAAATCTACTAGCTTCATTATCTATACTCCTATTTTTTATAAAATGATTTCGCCGTTAAATACTTCTGTGGCTGGGCCTGTCATGAATACATGATTTGTCGCGCGGTCATATTCAATAGTAAGGTCTCCACCACGAAGATGCACTAAAACCTTGTCCTCTGTTTTTCCATTGAGGATGCAAGCCATAACAGTGGCGCAGGTTCCTGTTCCACATGCCCAGGTCTCTGCAGAACCTCTCTCCCAAACACGCATATTGGCCTCAGTTCTAGAAAGAATCTGAACAAATTCTGTGTTGGTACGCTTTGGAAATCTCTCATGGTTTTCAAATAATGGACCATATTTTTCCAGCTCAAAGCTGGCTGTGTCATCAACAAAAACAACTGCATGTGGGTTTCCCATGGATACACATGTCATGTTCCAAGTCTTTCCACCAACCTCAATTGGCTCATCTATAACCTTGTCACCCTCTGCCACAACAGGAATAAGTGCAGGCTCAAGGATAGGCTCGCCCATATCAACTCTTACCTGATCAACCTTTCCATCCTTAACAAATAAAACAAGTGTTAAAACTCCAGCTCCTGTCTCAACAGTAACCTCTGTCTTATCTGTAAGCTTGTGATCATAAACATATTTTGCAACGCATCGTATTCCGTTTCCGCACATTTCTGCCTCTGAACCATCTGCATTGTATATTCTCATTCTAAAATCGGCCTTTGTTGAAGGACCAATTGTGATAAGTCCATCTGAACCAATCCCGAAATGTCTATCACTAACCTTGATAGAAATCTCAGCAGGATTCTCTAGCTTTTCCTCAAATAGGTTTACATAAACATAATCGTTTCCGCAGCCGTGCATTTTAGTAAATTTCATATTCTTCCTTTCGAAACCAAAATAATAGTTACAAATTATCTTATATGTTATTAGTCGGATTTACACCTATTTTTTTACCTTTCTAATTTGAGTATACTCCGCACTTTCTATTATGTTAATGGCACTTAGTGTCATAAATATTGCAAATAGTGCTTTTCAGGCTATAATGAAATCAGGTACTTTTGTATTTTTCGGAGAGAAACTATGGAATCATATTCAAAAAAAGGATATTTATACGATAACTTCAAGATTTTTCATTTGACTGATGAAGGCCTGGGGGAGATAGATTTTCATTATCACGACTTCCACAAGGTCCTCATTCATCTAAATGGAAACGCTTCTTATTCAATAGAAGGCCAAACCTTTGATTTACAAAAGAATGATATTGTCTTTGTAAATGCAGGGGAGGTTCATCGTCCCATTTTTCATGACGATTCCATCTACGAAAGGATAATTATTTATATTTCCAAGGAATTCTTACGTGATTACAGCAAAGAAGGAAATGATTTGTCCCTTTGCTTTAGAAATGCTATAGAAAAAGGGTCACATGTTCTTAGATTGCATGCCTTTAAAAACTCTAAAGTAGCCACAGCTGTTAACAATCTAATAAACAACTTGGGAAAAGAGGCTTACGCAAATGAGCTTTTAATGCAGGTGCTTTTTTTAGAATTTATGGTAGAGTTGAATCGCACTGCATTAGGCAATGAAATAGAGTATATTTCTACCAGCTATTCTGGCACAAAGATTTATTCCATTATTCAATATATTAATGAAAATCTTACTACTGATTTGTCCGTAGATAATATTTGCGCTGAGTTTTATCTTTCTAGATATTATTTAATGCATACCTTTAAAGAAGAAACAGGCTACACTATCGGAAACTATATTACTATGAAGCGATTGTCTATAGCTCAGGCTCTTATTGATGAGGGCACACCTATAGCAGCGGCCGGAGAACAGGCAGGCTTTGGCACCTATTCCACATTTTTGAGAGCATACAAAAAGACCTATGGCACCAGCCCTCGAAAGAAGGCTGAGTCACAGGCCTCATTATCCTTTTAAAAAATTAATGGATTAATTCCACATATAGCTTCCTATATAATCCATATTCTCCAGAAGCGATATGCCAGGATCACAAACCTTATACTCTACCGATTTATTAGATTCCTTGCATTCTCTTTCGAAGTGATATAGAGCAATACCCATATCTATTTTCTGAAGATCATAGGTACCGTTGTCGTATCCTCTGCTCTTCTTTTCGTAGAAATGAGCACCATCCTTTGTAATCACTACACGCCATGGCTGTTTGTTTACAGCTGAAGGTGCCAATCTAACAGCCTCTAAGGCTGTATCTATTCCTAATTCCTTTGCCTCATCCTCTGCAAGGGAAGTCTCAAAATTATCCTTGAAGAATAATTCTGCAAAGTCAAAACGAGTATCAGCTTTTACGCCCTTTCTCATAAGGACTTCCTTTACTCCCATTTTCTTCGCAGCATACCCAAGAGGGCTGACACATGGCATTAATTCACCATCTTTTAATTCAGAAGCCGCCTCAAATTTTTCACGAGGCATTGTTCCACCGATTCAAACATTTCCAATGTTTTTGCTCTCTGCGTACATTAATAAATCTTCAAAGCTATAACCATAAGCCACATCTGCACCTGGTGACATTTTAAACTTGGCTGTAACATAGCATTTTTCTCCAATGAGAACTGGGCTTGAAAGGCCATGCTCATTTGCATCTAAAAATACAAATTCAACAGGAACATTGTATGGATTAGAAACCTTTGAAGCATAGTTCTTTAAATCCTCAATAGCTTCTGCGCTAAGTCCTTCACCATCAAAACTTCTGACGCTTCTTCTTTTACGTACATCATCAATAAACATGAAAATAGCCTCCTTTGTCATTTGGCTAATATTGTACACTAATCAATTGTGTAAAATCAATCCTAATGACAAAAGAGGCTATTATTACTAAAAAAATATTAATCTTCCATAAAAATTGCTTTTTTATGCTTGTCCAAAAGAGTCTTTAAAATAAATCCTAGTACACAAACACTAATGATTTCTCCAATGGCAACTGTCACAACCATAAACCAATATAAATCATCTGAGCCATATGCATATCTAAGCACAAGTGGCACAACAATCATATTGGCAATAACTGGTGGCAAAGTGTAAATAAACTTTGTCTTTTTAAGCTTATATGTTCCGATGGCACCAATTAAAGTGGCAATACTTCCGAAAACAATATCCCAAATAACGCAACCGTTAAGTATATTAGAAACTAAGCATCCCACAAATAATCCTGGGATAGCTGCTGGTGTGAATACTGGAAGTATGCAAAGAGCCTCCGAAAATCTTACCTGAATGGCACCATTTGCCATGCCAAGTGCGTTAGCAAGCCAGGTAAGTACGACATAAAGTGCTGCAATCATGGCAGCCTGAGTGATTTTTAAAACGTTCTTATTCATACTCTATAATTCCTTTCCGGATGACATTATAACAAGATTTCCATCTAATAATCACATAAACTTCACTCTAGGCACAGTCGAATTTCATACAAAAGGTCTAATATACAATCATCGCAAGAGCGATAAAACTTTTTCATATATCATTCTCCCTTAAATTGGCTGCTGGCGGGCAGCCTTTTTATTTGCTCTTTTTTAATATATCAACCGTATGCGCACTGGCACCAAGCAAATCTGCTCTTTCACAAACTGTCATTTGGTACTTAATAAACTGTTCAAACTGCTCTTCAGTTAAAGCATTTACCTCGCGGCGCATGTGATTTGCAGGGCCATCAGGTGAAATAATCTGCATACGCTCAAGACCAGCTTCTTTATTTAAGCTTTCAATATCCTCTGTTCTCATGAACATATACAAATCATCCTCTTTAGGACGCACATGAAAGCCCTCATCAAGTTTTCCATCAGAAATATTTTCTAAAATATGACCTTCTTTAATACCATATGTAAGGAAGGCATATTCATTCATGACATAGGCCACCAGAATATATCCCCCTGGACGAGTAACTCGTTTGGCCTCATTAAGAGCCTGCAGCTGCTCTTCTCTAGTTTTCAAATGATACATTGGTCCAAATAACAATGTAAGGTCAAAGCTATTCTCGCTAAACCTCTTGAGCTTTAGAGCATTTCCTTGAAAAGCCTTTACTCCTGTCCCTTTTGCTTTTAACATACCAAGATTGTGCTTTACAAGCTCAACAGCTGTAACATCATAGCCCTCTTTCCATAAAGGAATACTGTAGCCGCCGGTGGCTGCTCCTATATCTAAAATCTGAATATCACTATTGCTTTTGCCTGTTTCCTTTGAAAGTAGCTCCAGATATTTATGTACATATTTCATGGTGACTGTAAATTCCATGATTCCATGACGGCTGTTTAAGCGTTTATCCTCGTTGAATTTGTTGTAATATTCTTCTAGGTTTGTCATATTGCTCCTTATCTTAAAAGAACCATCTCTTTGGGAGATGGTTCTTTGGGATCTTTATTAATACGGGAAGGCGGCGCCCATTTATGCGGGAAGACACGCCGATTTATGCGGGAAGTCGGCGCCCATTTAAAATTGCCCTTCGGGCAAGGGCGCCGACATAACACTAAGAAATCTTCCCAGCCTATAGGCTGGGCCCCTTCTTAGTGTCTTCCGCAACACTGTTTATACTTTAGGCCGCTTCCACATGGGCATGGATCGTTAGGGAAGACCTTTTTATCCTTGCGCTTTTGTGGGGCTTTGCCGGCAGATTCGTCTTTATTAGTTCCTGTTACCTTGGCAACCTCTTCGCGCTCTACCTTTTTCTCTATACGAATTCTATAAAGCATTGTAAGTGTATCGTTGATGATGGCAGCATTCATGGCATCTAGCATGTCGTAGCTGGCTGCTTTGTATTCATCAACTGGGTTACGATTACCATAAGCCTGGAGGCGAATACCCTGACGGAGCTGCTCCATGTCATCGATTTCTTCCATCCATTTGCGATCGATAACTCTAAGAAGGATAACTCTCTCAACCTCTCTAAACTGCTCTGGCTGGTCGAATTCTTTTTCTTTGTTCTCGTACATTTTAAGAGCAATTTCTGTGAGCTTTTCTTTGAGTTCCTTCTTGCTCTTTATATTTCCAATAGAAAGCTGTGTCATAACTGGCACTGGGATTACTGGGCAAAGGAGGTGGTTAAGCTCCTGAAGCTCCCAAAGCTCTTTTTCTGTATCATCTGGAATAGTCTTTTCTATGCACTCGTCAACCTTATCCTTGATCATGCCGATGATTTGCTCATGCATATCCTCACCCATAAGAACTCTATGACGCTGCTTATAGATAAGCTCTCTCTGCTCATTCATAACCTGATCGTAATCAAGAAGGTTCTTACGAGCTGAGAAGTTGTTTTCCTCAATCTTCTTCTGTGCCTTTTCGATGGCGTCTGAAAGCATCTTATGCTTAATCTGCTCACCCTCTGGTACTCCAAGAGAATTGAACATTGTAATAAGTCTGTCTGAACCAAATAATCTCATTAGGTCATCTTCAAGTGAAATGAAGAACTGTGACTCACCTACATCACCCTGACGACCTGAACGTCCACGGAGCTGATTGTCAATACGACGTGACTCATGACGCTCTGTACCGATAATCTTAAGACCACCTGCTGCACGAGCCTCCTCATCAAGCTTGATATCAGTACCACGACCTGCCATGTTAGTGGCAATTGTAACTGCGCCATGCTTACCAGCCTCGGCAACAATCTCGGCTTCCTTCTCATGATATTTAGCATTAAGTACGTTGTGCTCAATGCCTTCTCTGCGAAGCATCTTTGATACAAGCTCTGAAATATCGATATCAATTGTACCAACAAGTACTGGCTGTCCCTTTTCGTGAGCTGCCTTTACTTCCTCTACAACTGCTTTGTATTTTTCTTTTTTAGTCTTGTAAACAGCATCATCATGATCGATACGCTGAACAGGTCTGTTTGTAGGAACCTCTACAACGTCCATTCCATAGATATCACGGAACTCCTGCTCCTCTGTAAGTGCTGTACCTGTCATACCAGCCTTCTTATCATATTTGTTGAAGAAGTTCTGGAATGTAATGCTGGCAAGAGTCATAGACTCTCTCTTTACCTCAACATGCTCTTTTGCCTCGATGGCCTGATGAAGTCCATCAGAGTAACGACGACCTGGCATGATACGTCCTGTAAATGAATCAACAATCATAACCTGATTGTCTGATACAACATAATCCTGATCCTTGAACATAAGGTTATGTGCACGAAGTGCAAGAATAATGTTATGCTGAATCTCTAGATTCTCTGGATCTGCTAGGTTGTCAATGTGGAAGAACTGCTCTACCTTTTTAACACCCTGCTCTGTAAGGTTTACTACCT
The DNA here is from genome assembly GCA_024693775.1 of Pseudobutyrivibrio sp. Lineage (GTDB taxonomy): Bacteria > Bacillota > Clostridia > Lachnospirales > Lachnospiraceae > Pseudobutyrivibrio. The sequence continues at coordinate 7,689 of JAILKL010000115.1, read as the reverse complement.
TATCCTTTTCATCTACGATGAAATCTCCAGTCTCATTTCTCTCAACACCCATGATGGCATCCATCTTAGAGAATTCTGGAAGATCCTCACCTCTCTGAAGCTGACGAGCAAGCACATCGCAAAGCTCATAAAGCTTTGTAGACTTGTTGGACTGACCAGAAATGATAAGTGGTGTACGAGCCTCATCAATAAGAACTGAATCCACCTCATCGATGATACAGTAGTTAAGACCACGCTGTACTAAATCCTTTTCGTATACACACATATTGTCACGAAGATAATCGAAACCAAGCTCGTTATTTGTGATGTATGTAATATCGCATTTGTATGCTTCCTGACGCTCCTGCTTTGTCATGTCATTTAAGACAACACCTACAGTAAGACCTAAGAAGCGGTGAACCTCACCCATCCACTCAGCATCACGCTTTGCAAGGTAATCGTTAACTGTAACGATATGTACGCCCTTACCCTCCAAGGCATTTAAGTATGCTGGAAGTGTAGAAACAAGTGTCTTTCCTTCACCAGTACGCATCTCTGCGATACGTCCCTGATGTAGAATAACACCACCGATAAGCTGTACTCTAAAGTGCTCCATTCCAAGAGCTCTCTTACCAGCCTCACGAACTGTAGCGTATGCCTCTGGAAGAATATCATCTAGTGTCTCTCCCTTTGCAAGTCTTTCCTTAAACTCTATTGTTTTGCCGCGAAGCTCCTCATCTGTAAGGGCTCCCATGGCATCTCTATATGACTCAATCTTATCAACAATTGGATTGATGCGCTTTAACTCGCGCTGAGAATGTGTTCCAAAAACCTTGTCAATTAATCCCATTTGAAAATCTCCTAACTAAATACTGGGTTTAAACATCCCAAACTCCTACTATTGTAACAAATTTAAGGCAGTATAACAATAATTCAGAATTCACCAAATATAATAAGCGCCTCTCCATATTTTTAATGAAGTGGCGCCTATATTTACATAAATACATAGGAGACATCTGCAAATCGCACAATATCCATGGCTTTTAGTTTAATATGATCTCTATAATTTAAATTGTGGCTACCTACATAGCTTCCATTTAGGCTGTTCATATCCTCCAAATAATAGTTTCCATTTTCTCTAACTATTTTTGCATGGATGCCACTGACAGCCTTTGAATTTATTACAGCATCATTTTTTCTAGATGAGCCTATTTTAAAAACATCCTTGTTGATAAGAAAGCTGCTTTCCATTCCATCACCATCATATACCAGTCGTCCCTGTACCTGCTGTTCAGCTCGTGGCAATAATACAGTTCTTTCATCGATTTCCTCATCTGGATAGACTGTAAAGTCCTCATAGTGAACCTCTTCCTCATAGTAATCATTAAATCTAAGTCTTTTAACACCTCTAACCAGCGAATTGGCAATGGCTGCAAAAAATCCTTCCTTTCCCTGAGATGGGTACTCCACCATCTCCTCTATGAATTCCTCTTCTTCACTTTCCTCATATGCACATTCGCTCTCATCTAAGTCTACCTTTTCCACATATGGCATGTGAGAATCAACATTCTTTTCTCTGATATAATCCACCAGTTCCATCAAGGTATAATCATCCTTTAAGCTCATATCATATAATTCATATATAATTTCATTTCCTTCTTCTGCATTTGAACCTAAAGAAAGAAGCTTTTCTAATACCAGCCTAAATTGCTCCTGCAAAGTACCATTATTATCTGGCAGATAGCAAAGACTAAGTCTGAGATTTTCTCCACTGCCTTCTACAAATATTGTTTCATTTGTCAGTAAAATATGCTCTGTGCTAATAAGATATTTGCTAAGCTCTTCTAAAGCAAAGTGCAAATTCAAAATGATTTTTTCTAGAATTTTTGGAGATAATCCCTCCACCTCAACATAGTCATATATGTTTTCTTTTCTACTTATATTGTAGTGGTATTGTGTACTACCATTTAATGAAATCTTTGTCATCTTTAATAGACAGCCTATTTCATTTTCATTTATCATCTTATCTTCAAATGTACTATCACATGTATCATGCTCTATTATCATAAAGCTGTCCGCATGCATTCTATTATACGAAATATCCATAACTCCACTCCTTGAAATATTTCTATTTATATGCTAATTACTCATCCTTAACTACTGAGTTATATAGCTTGACAACTCCCTCTTTTATCCTAAATGTTTTTACCGCATCAAAATCCTTTTCTTCCTGCACCACGTACTCCATGCACTCCGTAAATACGGTATAGCTTATACATACTGCACTTCCAAAAAGCAAGAAGCAAAAGCTAATAATTGCTGCAGCTTCCACTGTATATGATCCTTTTAATTTCATAAGGCAATAATCTCTAATATTGTTTCAACAGAAAACATAGTCATATATCCCAATAAGAGAAAAGGGACAAATGGCAGCTCTATATCACCTTTATTTTTGTGAGCAAGCATATAGATTCCTCCAAATACTGCTGCAAAAACACTGGCTAACCAAAGTAAAATTAAGGTATCAAAAAAACCTAAATATAATCCTGACACCATAATTATCAAGGCATCACCTTTACCTATTTTTTCCTTTGAAACAATGCTAAATAAATATATTACTCCGCCAATCATAAGCCCGCCCATAATGCTTGTTAAGCTATTTGTGCGGTAATAAATATTCAATATAATTCCAAATACTGCGAAAATGATTATCTCTAATACTCTTACCTGTTTAGTCCTAATATCATCAAAGGATGTGAGTCCAAACAGGCTAACTAATCCAAATGTCATCATAATTTTTTACTCCTCGTGGATACCTGCTGCACACTTACTGCATCCTGCCATCGTATCCTTTACATCTTCATAAAGAACCTTTGAAACATTGTGCTTTATCTCAGTGCATGCCACTGAATTGTGATAAGCAGTTCCATAATCTGTTATATATACATACCCATTATTTGCTACATTTTTACACCTACTGCATTTATAATATTTTCCACCGCTTTTATTACGTTTGTCTCCCACCTCATCCACTGAAACCATAGATACTGAAGGATACAGGTAGGTGCAATTTATATCAGTGTGATACACGCTTCCGTGCTCTGTTATATAAACATATTCTCCATCCCATTCATCTTCGGCAGGATCATAACCCACCCATTTTCTATTTTTGCTACGCTGACTTACACTAAATGTATGCTTTCCCAGCAACCCTACTGGAAAGGTCATGTTGTATTTAACCTGTAAATCAATGTAATTTCCTTGAGCTGAACTGCCTAGATAATTTAGTCCTATAATCCCACCGTCAATATATTCTAATGGAACCTCATTGACTAAGATTTGCTCATTCGCATATGCGATAGTTCCACCAATAAGCAAAACATCGTCCCAGGACAATTCTTCATCCTGGGAATGATCTCCTAATGTAACTGCCATTGTACGGGATGCTATATCCAAAGACTGTTGGATACCTGACTGCACCTGAAGAATTCTGAATATGAAAATGCCAAAAACCATGAGGGTTATGAATAAAGGCATTACAATAGCTGCTTCAATAGTATAACTAGCTTTTAAAAAGGAGGCATAAATAGGCGTCCCTAACACGTCATGCATTGTCGGGCAATTGTGTATTTTTTTATCTTTTTTATTTTTGTTTGGTATTGAATTATTGTGTATCTCTGGTGCAAACAAAGATACTGGGGAATTCGCTTTTAGAGACACCTGTTTATACCTCCTTTCTTTTATATTTAATACGATAGATATTTGCTTCGTTTTATAGTGTACTGTCCCAGTTCATTTGTACTATTTCCAAATATTGATAAGAACATTTCCTCACTGGTATAGCCAATGGAAACATTTGCTGCGCATAGCATGTTGTCGATTGATACATTTGCATAATCCTCTGTTGCATGAAGAGCATTCTCCATAACATCACAGCAACGCAATCCCAGCTCTGAATTACTTTTTAATGCAATCATAGACATTAAATAATCCTTATAGCTAAGACCTGAACCACAATCCTTTGCCTTTATACTTACATTCGCAAATGAAGATAGACTCCATATATTGGTAGTAAATTGCTCTGGATTTTTAATTGCAGGGACCTTTCCTCCAGATATTAAAAGTCTCACATCCAATGTGCTTTCCATATAGGCCCATGCACCTATTAATGCAAGCTCTACTGCGTCTATTATTACTTTGTTACCCGTAAAGCCGGCTAAAATAGCAGCCATAGATTCAGATTCAAGTCTTAGCTTTGTGCTGTTAAATATGGTGTAATAATTGGCCGCCTCTCGAATCAATAGAATTCTTTCAATAACTGCCGCTAGATTCTGCGTATCTGTCTCATTGCCACCTACCAAATACTCAAGTTCATATTTCAAGCCATCATGACCTTTTTCATCACCATAGTATCCATAATTGCTCAATAGATAATCTGTAAATAAAACCTTATCCACCACAGCATTTCCTGCAGTCATATCCATAGTCCCCTTGTTTAAGGCTCTAACAGAAGGGGCATTTGTTAAATCTATTGTTTCCTCTGAAAGTCCCGCTTCCTTTTCAACTACAGTAGCTAGTACACCCTTGGAAAATGACTCCTTCATTTTTCCAAAGGCATCTAATGGATTGTCCTCCACCTCTCCCGGATCTTCAAAATCGTCAGGACTGGTATCTGGATCATCATCATTTCTTGCATCTTCTTTGGCTTGAGCTTGATCATTTTTTGCCTGAGTCAAAGTTTCATTTCCGCTATTTACTATACCTTCAACATCCTCTGACTCTATATTATTGATGATATCTATGTTTCCACCTATACCATCTACTAATTGTGCTCCCAATCCTTCTAAAGCATATTTCGATCCAAGGTTTATTACAGCCTGACCGCTATTGTCAGTTAGCAGTGTATATTCATCAATATCGCAGGCATTAGGCTGCATTCTTATATAGCTATAGCCTTCTTCAACATTGGAATTTGTTCCACAAAAGCCAAGAGCCCTTGTTTTCATTATTCCAGGGCCAACATTGTCCTTTCCATATGCCAAATCAATAGCAAGAATTCCATAGTTGGCCCATAGATAGGGATTGTACTCCGAGAAAGTGCTTTCAACAGCTTCGTCAGTATAGCTTTGTGCAAGGGTATTCAATTCGTATATACGTATACACTCTGCCATTGTCATAAGAAGTGTTAAAACAGCCACTAATATCATTGAAAAAAATACGGAGAGTGATCCCTTTTTCATTAAACCTGTCCTGCTTTTTCTGTGATTGTTGTAAAGATATCAGAGACTAATGCGTTTAACTGGGTCTTGAATACAAGTACAAGACCAATAAGAACAACCAAAATTAGAATCATCTCAACTGTTCCAATTCCATCCTCTCCATTGATAAACTCTCTAATCTTTAATGTGTTAATAATATTTCTCATAATTTTTTATCCTTTCATTTGTAACATTGCTGGTACTATCAAAATAACGATAATAATAAATAACATTCCACCCATTGGTATTAGTAATTTAGTAGATGCTTCCTCACCAGCTCTTATTGCTCTTTGTTTCTTTAATTCAAAGGCGTACAGCTCTTCCTTTTCCAAGCAGTCAATTAAATCTCTAGAGCCTTTTCTTAGATTTTGAGATAGCAGTGTTGCTAGTTTTCTATATTCCTTGCATCCACTATCTCTACCAAGTTCTTCTATGGCTGCCAACTCTCCTGTACCCTCCTGCATTTTTCTATGGGTTCTTAATATATCCTCATAACCTGCACTTTTCGCAGACTCATCCTTTTTTACCTTTTGTTGATAACGTGCAACGATTCTTTCCAGGGCCTTTCGAAAACTCATTCCAGCACCCATCAAAATAGATAATTCACTGACTATCATTGGATAGTCTCTTTCCTTTTCATTAATGAGTGTCAGCTTTGCTTTCTTTTCATCCTGTTTTTTCCCTATGACCAGTGCTGCGCAGGTAGCCACGCCAAGCAGAATCATCTGCAGACCTCTAAAGTCCATTTTCTTTGTCCACTTTAATGGCAGATTCTCTACCTCCTTAGGCAGTACCAGTTTTTCAGAATCTCTTGTGTTTTCATCAACAGCTTTTATTGCCTTATTAATATTTATCAGCTTTCCTTCACTGGTATCCATTCCTATAGGATTTACCACAACAGAAAAACCATATGAGTGCTTGTAGTCCTCATAAGAAAGAATGGTATTTAAGGAAATAACGCTCCCCTCCTCGGGCACATTATCCTGATTTACAATACCTTCTGTACTAATAATGCTAAAATCACTGATTTGCCATTGGGCATTAATAAGACCGTCATAATATTTTTCCTTTAAATTGAGATTGTATCTAACGTCATTAGCAGATTTATTTTCCCCTAAAAACGTATTATCAATTTCTTCTATTGCAGCATCAAAAGCCTCATTAACAGCCTCTTCAGTTAATAGCTTTTCAGAAACACTTATATCCATGTCTCTTACTTCGTCATCAAACTGTACCTGGACCGTATCTTGAATATTCCCATGCCCTGCATCATTTCTCTCAAAGGTGCCATCAAAGTTTATCTTTGTAGCTTGATAATCATAAATTAATAGGCCTATGCCAAATATAATTGCCACTACAAGGATTTCTATAATCTGCTTTTTAGAGGTTAAATCATGTTTTTTATGCAAGGTCCCACCTCCCTATTTTTAAACCTTTATATCAATAATTTTGCCGCCTACCATGACAATTAAACCGTACAATACTAGACAAACTGACATAAGAAGTACTCCCAGCATATTTCCATATAATGGAGCTATGAACTCACCAGAGGTAATAGCTATATAGGAAAGTATTCCCATGGGCATTACGCACATTACCTTTAATTCCAGTCTTTTTGCTGTGGTAATGGTATCAATTTCCTGTATTACCGACAGTCTCTCTTCTATCTTGGCTGCGGTGTTTTTTATGTGTTTTCCATAATCTCCGCCACTTCTTTTGGCAAAAGATATTATCTCTGCCAGGCTCTTTGCTTCATCTAGATCTATCGTATATGCGAATTCTTCAAAAGCCTTTTCTACCTGTGCATTCATAGATATTTTTTGATTCATAACATGCACATATGGCAATAATATAGAATCAATTTCATATAATTTCTTTAACTCTTTTTCCCCTTGCAGCATAGCGCGTTCCAATGCATATCCTGCTTGTAATCCACCGGAAATCAAGACCATATATTCCTTGAATTCCTGAGACATTTTTATAGCCCTATTTTTAATGAGCTCTTCTCTATATAAACGCAGCCAAAATGGAATAATTACTATCCCTGTTAATAATCCAAATACAGATTTATAAAACAAAATGGCTACTGCTACTGTTATTCCAATCCCCTGGCAAATGCCTTTTATATCTTTCTTTTCTATTTTTAGATACTTTGACCACTTGCCAGCAGCTTGTCTATGTGAATTAAACTTCCTGTCTTTTCCCATTGTCCAACAATCCTTCCTTGTACCTCATCACATTCCTTAAATTTATATAATGTATTCAATACAATTTCGTTATTTTCAATTCCCTTTACCTCAGCAATTTCCAATAACTTTCGGCTTTTATCTCTCAAGCGTCCCAGTTGAACAATAATATCTATACCTGCTGCAATCTGTTGTCTGATAGCAGGCAGTGGGATTTCAGCCCCCATCAATACCATTGTCTCCAAACGCGAAAGCATATCCTTGCA
>JAILKL010000107.1 GCA_024693775.1 Pseudobutyrivibrio sp. | reverse complement strand
GGTGATATTTATAATCCTGTTAAATGCAAAAAATGCGAGGGAAGTGACAGACGATTTTAAACCAACTATCCGCATGTCTTTGATGACAGTCGTACTTTTTGCATGGAGCTTAATTTCCATTAGCGGAATTGGTACATTTATTTATGCAGGATTTTAATTGATAGGAAATATATTATGAGTAACAAAACATGGGGCAAATTAACAATAGGATTGTCCATATTACTTTTAGCAATTATCGGTGGATTCGTGATTTTTATAGATCCATTTTTTCATTATCACAAGCCATTGAAATTTCTTGAATATAAGTTGAACAATGAGTGGTATCAAAATGATGGAATAGCTAGAAATTTTGATTATGACGCGGTTCTTACCGGCACCAGTATGATAGAGATGTCAAAGACTTCAGAGATTGATGAAATGTTTGGTACAAAATCAGTAAAGATACCATACGCCGGTGGTTCCTACAGTCAGATTGATTCTTTGGTGGCCAAGGCTGCAAAGTCGAATCCTAATCTAAAAATTGTATTCAGAGGTCTTGATTTTAACAGACTTGTTACAGACACAGTTGACGCCGTTAGAGGAGATGTTCCATTCCCGGATTATTTATATAACGATAATCCTTTCGATGATGTGCAGTACATTTTGAATAAGGATGTTATTTTAAATGAGGCGGCAGCGACTATCTGCTACACAAAAAAGGGTAATAAAACCACCAACTTCGACGATTATGCCAAATGGATGGGAGATTATAAATATGGTAAAGACGCCATCTTGGCAGGTCATTCCATGGATGAAAGAATCTCGCCATGGCCGGTGGATGAAGAAGAATATAAGAAGCTTGAGATAAACATCCGGGCCAACATCATAGATACCGCAAATACGTATCCGGACATAGATTTTTACTATTTCATTCCACCATATAGCATTTATGCTTTTGATAGCTACAGCCGAGTGGGCGAGCTTGATAAATTTTTGGAATACCATAATCGTATAATGAAGATGATTGTTGATGTGCCAAACATAAAGCTTTTCTCGTTTATGGATTACTACGAGGTGATTGAGAATCCTGACAATTATCGTGACGACTATCATTATGGAATGTGGGTTAATTCTCAGTTGTTCCAGTGCATGAAAAACGGCGAGCACAGGGTCACAAAGAAAAACTATGAAGAGTATTGCAAGGAAGTCAACGATTATTATTTGAAATATGATTATGATGCGTTGTTTGAGTAACGAATTTATTGGCATTATCCCTTTAATATAGGAAATGAATAGGATAGAGAATGAAAGTTTTATAGTGTATAATGATAGCTGTAGGTTCAAACTACAGCTATTTTAAAGTTTAAGCGTAGGAGAGAGGATAATGGAAAAAAAATTACTTACTATAATCGTTCCATGCTATAACGAGGAAGAATCACTACCATTATTCTATAATGCGATCAATGAAATGAAGGAGCAGCTTGCTTCTGTTAATATTGAATTTATGCTTGTGGATGATGGTTCAACAGATAACACACTCGAAATATGTCGTCAGCTGCATTCCGCTGATGAAAGAGTGCGTTATGTTTCTTTTTCTCGTAATTTTGGAAAAGAGGCAGGGATTTATGCTGGCCTTGAAAAATCCAAGGGAGATTATGTTGTTATAATGGATGCTGATTTGCAGGATCCACCCGAAATGCTACCTGAAATGTTGGCATATATAGAATCTGGTGAATACCAATGTGTTGCCACCAGACGTGTTAGTCGTAAGGGTGAACCACCTATCCGTTCTTGGTTCGCGAGGAGATTTTATCGTATTATGAACAAAATCTCTAACACAGACGTTGTCGATGGCGCCAGGGACTATCAGATGATGACCAGAAAAGTTGTTGATGCGATTGTTTCCATGAAGGAGTATAATCGTTTTTCAAAGGGCATTTTTGGTTGGGTAGGATTCAAGCGCAAATGGTTGGAGTTCGAAAATGTTGAACGTGTCGCAGGAGAATCAAAATGGTCTTTCTGGGAGTTGCTTATTTATGCGATTGACGGTATCGTGGCATTTTCAACGATGCCACTGATTTTGGCATCTGTATTTGGCGTTGTGATGTGTGTTGTGGCTTTTGCCTTCATCATCATTATAATCGTACGCACACTCATATTTGGTGACCCTACCGATGGTTGGCCTTCCATGGTTTGTATCATTCTTTTGGTTTCAGGCATACAGCTAATGTGCATAGGCGTCCTCGGACAATATTTGTCAAAGGCATACCTTGAAACAAAAGGCAGACCAATTTATTTGGTTCAAGAAGAGGTTGAGTAAAATAATGACTAAACAAACAAAAAGTATTGTGAGCACTGCAATGGTGCTCACAATTTTGACATTGTGTTTTAAGGCCCTGGGCTTTGTTAAACAGGCGGTTGTGGCATACTATTTCGGTGCCACCTTCGAGACAGATATCTACTATGTGGCCTTCAATTTTGTCGGCACACTTTCATCTGCCTTCATTCGTGCCATCACCATTTCGCTGGTGGGAATATACACGCACTGCCTGGTTCAAAAGGGCAAGGACGCGGCTTCGAAGCTGCTAAGCGCGTGCTTGGAGGTTTTACTTCCGATAGTGCTTGTGGTGTTGCTGTTGGCATACATCCTTACACCACATATTGCCAGAGCTTTGGCGCCCGCATATTCACCGGAAGAATCGCTGATTCTACAATCGTATTTACGAATCTGTTATCCGTTCTTCCTGTTTTCAGTGGTGACTTTGGTGTGGACATCATTGCTCGATGCCAACAAGGATTTCGTCGCCAGCAGAACAGAATCCTTCATCACCAGCACAACTACAATTCTTTGCTGCGTGGTTTTATACAGCACACAGGCTGTGACTTCACTCGTCATTGCCCAATACCTCAGCTATATAATTTTTGGCACACTGCTTTTGGTGCGCGGTAAAAAATACTTTGATTTTACCTTCGTTAAATTCCAGGATGTACCTGAGATTCGCAAGGTGTTGTACACGGCATTGCCGCTGTTCGTGGGTAACTCAGTATCCCAGATCAATAAAATTGTTGATAACTCATTATCTACAGGCCTTGGCCACGGAAATGCATCGGCACTTTCCTATGCGATGGTGCTCGAGGATTTCGTCAGCATCATTCTTGTAAATAATGTTGTGGACATTCTATATGTAAACTTTTCAACCTACACTGCGGAGGGAAATTATGAAAAGCTTGCAGATACAATGAAAAAAGCAATTAACATCATGATTTGCATTATGATTCCAATCACGATTATCACCTGTTTTTGCGCAAAGGACATCGTGGCGATTGCATATTACAGGGGCAGTTTCACCTGGCGTGACGTGCTGATGACCAGCGCTGCATTAATTGGTTATGCAATTGGTTTTACAAGTATGGGCGTTAGGGATATAATTTTACGAGGCTTATATTCTTTTAATAATACAAAGGGACCTATGATTACAGGTTTCTTCGCAGTAGGTTTCAACATCATCTTCAGTATCTTCCTTTCAAGATACATTGGAATTATGGGTATTTCGATTGCCAGCTCCATCAGCTTGACGGTCAATTTCCTTATCAATTCCAGAATGTTGAAAAAGCACATGCCAAATTACAAATTTTCGGTACATTTTCCTGTGCTTTTAAAACAGCTTCCGGCTGCGGCCTATGCGGTCATCGTTGTTTTAATTATTAAAAGCCTGACATCAAGCTTCTTCTTTGCATTTGTCCTTTCGGCAGTTTTTGCCCTTGCAGGATATATGCTGATTTTATTCGCAATGCACATCGAAGAAGTTGATTATATGAAAGAAATAATAATGTCAAAATTACATCGCAGTTAATGCGAAAATTTATGGAAGCGTGCCAAAGGCTCCCAGTTTCAAAGGGATGGCACGGGATGGAGGAAATATGATTCCAGTAATGAACGTACAGAGACAGTATGCGTCTCTTCAGAATGAGCTTGATGAAGCTGCCCTCGAGGTGCTTCACTCAGGTGGTTATATTTTAGGACCAAAGGTTGCAGATTTCGAAAAGCAGTTTGCAGAATACTGCGGTGCCAAATATGCAGTAGGCGTTGGCAATGGTACAGACGCTCTTGTTATTGCCCTTTTGGCTTGCGGCATCGGCGCAGGTGATGAGGTCATCACCACAGCCATGACATTTGTTTCTACAGCCGAGGCTATTGCGCAGGTTGGAGCAACACCTGTTTTTGTAGACATCGATCCAGACACCTACACAATGGACGCTACAAAGCTTGAGGCTGCTTTCTCAGACAAGACAAAGGCAGTCATCCCTGTTCACATCTACGGACAGGCAGCAGATATGGATGAAATCGTTAAAATTGCACATGCTCATGGAGCAAAGGTCATCGAGGACTGCGCCCAGGCAGCAGGTGCTAAATATAAGGGACGTCGCACATGCTCGCTCGGAGATTTGGCCTGCGTCAGCTTCTTCCCTACAAAGAACCTTGGTGCAGCAGGCGATGCAGGTATCATTGTCACAAGTGACGAGGATTTATACAAGGGATGCATGGCATATCGTGTCCATGGTTCAGGCCTTAACGGCGCCTACACCTATGCGCGCTTGAATGGCCAGGAATTTGACGAGGATAAAATCGATTTCCACGGCAATCTCCCAAAATATTACAATTATTTAGTAGGCTTCAACTCACGTTTGGATGCGCTTCAGGCAGCACTTCTTTCAGTAAAGCTTCCACATTTGGATGATTGGAATGCACGCAGACGTGAAATCGCAGCCATCTACAATGAAAAAATCACCAACACTGCGCTCACAAAGCCAGTCGTTGCAGATTACAACGAGCACATTTTCTACGTATATCCTATGAAGGTTGAAAATCGTTCCGCTTTCCGCGCATACATGGAAGAAAAGGGCATCACAACAGGTGTTTACTTCCCAGTTCCAATGCACGAGCAGGCTTGCTTCGCAGAACGTGGATACAAGCATGGTGATTTCCCAGTGGCAGAAGATTTGGCAGAGCATGGAGTTACAATTCCAATGTTCCCAGAACTTACAGACGAAGAAATCAACCAGGTTATTTCAGCAGTTAACGAATACAAGGGATAATAGAGAGAGAATCTAATATGGATTTTACAAACAAAATTGAAGACTTTTTTACAGATGTCAAATACAGGCTCAGCACACAGCAGATTTATTGCTTTTTTGCAGTGTTGATAGCAGGGCTCGTGGCGCATGGATATGTGCTTTTCAACAGGATTTCTTATCATGATAATTCTGCCTGCCTTTTCAATCTTGGTGGCACCTATGAATCCGGCAGATGGATGCTCGGGTTCATCTACGACCTCCAAATGAAGACGACAAAGCTGTTTTCCGTGCCGGTTTTTAACGGTGGTTTATCGATTATTTTCATCGCCGTTGGAGCGATGCTTTTGATAAAAATGTTTGATGTTCAAAGCAGATTTTTATCAGTGGCCATCGGTGCGATGATGGTGGTTTACCCTGTTGTCACAAGCATATTTTCGTTTATGTTCACAGCCTGGGAATACCATCTTGCATTGCTTCTTGCGGTGCTTGCAGCGAAAGTTTTAACAGAGAATTTATCTGTTAAGGGATTTTTACTGGCGTTATTGTTCGCCACCATGAGCCTCGGGCTTTACCAGGCATTTCTTGCAGTTACAGTCGTGCTATTTTTGGTGAAGCTTTACATGGGCGTTTTAGACGGCAGCATGGATACACCTCTTACCTACATCAAGACCGGTGTTATCTATCTTGCAAATTTGCTGGCCAGCCTTGTTATGTGGGCTGTGCTCCGCAAGGTTACCATGGCAGTCAAGGGCATCACAGCCGTTGAATACAAGGGCATGGACGAGGGCTATTCCCTCGCTAAATTCCCATCAGTTTTAGTGGGAGCCATCAAAGCATTTTTCGGATTTGGTCAGGCAGGAATCAACGCAGTCTTATATCAGCGTGCGTTTACAGCCATCATCGTGATCATCACCATCATCCAAATCATTATGCTTTTGGCATATGCCAGAACAGAAATGTCAATCCGCATCGTCAGCCTTATAGGGTTGGTGCTCATTCCACTTGGAATGAACATGGTTTACATTCTTTCAACCAGCAGTGAATACAAGGTGGATTCACTTATGGTATACGGCAACATCTTCGTTTATCTCCTGCCGTTGCTTTTGATTGAGAAGCTCCAGGAGTTTGGCGGATATGGTTTTGGAAGCAAATTGTTAAATGTTATCACCTGGGTTCAGCTCGTATGTCTCACAGTGATGACTTTCGGATATGTCTATATGGACAACGCAGCCTACATGAAGGCTGAAATCGCCGAGGAGCAGGCCAGTGCATATTACAATCAGCTAATCACAGCCATCAAGACCTGCGACGGATTTTCCGAGGACATGGATATCGTTTTTGTCGGATGGGACAAGCTCGACGATGCTACTTTTGTGACGGTTGACAACACAGAGCAGCTCGATGCAGTTAAGCTCGAGAAATATCCACGTTACACAGATATAGTTACCTACGCCGGATCAATCTTTTTCATTAGAGAGCATCTCGGCTTTGGAAATGATAAAGTTATTGAAGACGATGGCACAGTGGCAGCAGAGGCAGAGGTTTCGGCGATGCCAACCTATCCAAATGAAGGATCAATTGCTGTTGTTGACAACAGAGTTATAGTCAAGTTAGGAGAGTGATTATTAAATGTACACTAAAAACTTTGAGAAATTTGAGAAGAGAGTGTTCCTTGCAACACCTACAATGCATGGCGAGGAATTAAAATATATTCAGGAAGCCTACGATACCAACTGGATGACTACAGCCGGCACAAACATCAACGAAATTGAGAAGCTTTGCGCTGAAAAGGTCGGCGTTAAATACGCAGTTGGTCTTTCAGCCGGAACAGCATCGCTTCATCTTTCAATGAAGCTTGCAGGTATCGAAGCCTACGGCATGCCACAGGTTGGCCATGGCTGCTTGGAGGGCCACAGAGTTTTCTGTACAGACATGACCTTTGATGCCACAGTAAACCCAGTTGTTTACGAGGGCGGTATCCCAGTGTTCATCGATACAGAGACAGACACCTGGAACATGGATCCTGTTGCTCTTGAGAAGGCCTTCGAAATTTATCCAGAGGTAAAGGTTGTGGTTTGTGCACATCTTTACGGAACTCCTGGTAAAATCGATGAAATCAATGCAGTTGTTAAAAAGCACGGCGCTATCCTAATCGAGGATGCAGCAGAATCATTTGGTGCTACTTACAAGGGCGTACAGACAGGTACATTCGGTAAGTACAACACAATTTCCTTCAACGGAAACAAAATCATCACTGGTTCATCAGGCGGATGCTTCCTTACAAATTCAAAGGAAGCTGCAGAGAAGGTCCGCAAGTGGTCTACACAGGCCCGCGAGTCAGCTGCATGGTACCAGCATGAGGAACTCGGCTACAACTACAGAATGAGCAACGTTATCGCTGGTGTAATCCGCGGTCAGCTTCCATATCTTGAGGAGCACATCGCTCAGAAGAAGGCTGTTTACGAGAGATACAAAGAGGGATTCAAGGATTTACCAGTCCAGATGAACCCAATGGATCTTGAGAACTCAGAGCCAAACTACTGGTTATCTTGCCTTATCATCGATAGAGATGCTATGTGCAAGCAGGCTCGCGACGAGCACGAAGCAGTATTCAGACCAGAGCACGGCAAGTCATGCCCAACAGAAATCCTTGAGGCTATCGCAAGCGTCAACGGAGAGGGCCGCCCAATCTGGAAGCCAATGCACATGCAGCCAATCTACCGTCTCAACCCATTCATCACACGTGAGGGCAATGGTCGTGCGGTTACTAACGCATATATTTCTGGCGGTATCCTTGGCGAGGACGGACGTCCACTCGATATCGGCACAGACATCTTCGACAGAGGTCTTTGCTTACCTAGTGATAACAAGATGACACCTGAGGAGCAGGATAGAATCATCGAAGTTGTCAGAGCTTGTTTTGAATAATAAATTAAGTGATGTTATAATGGTACAAGATGTTTGCGCCCTGACGGGGCAGCATCTGTATTAATTAAGATTATTTAGTAGGGCATTGCCTTGTTCTACACTATACTTTGAATTATCAAGGAGGGTTTTATGAAGAAATTAATTTCTAAGGCATTAGTATTGTCTATGGCTGCAGCAGCTTTTGTTTCTACATCAACTACTGCTGAAGCAAAAATTTATAACTATGACATTACAGAAGAAAGTTTTCCAGCAGCAGATTATGCTGCCAGATATGCAGATTTGAAGGCTGCCTATGGTGAGGATAAAACAGCCCTCTATAATCATTATAAGGAATTCGGTGCTGAGGAAGGCCGCATTGTTTTAATAACAAAGGATGTTCTTAATGCGCAGAATTACACAGACGTGCTTCCAGCAAAGGTTTTTGCTATCGATGTTTTAAGCACTATTGTTAATGACAGCATGACAGATGCACAGAAGGTTAAGGCCGTAGAAAAGTGGATGACAGAAAACATCACCTACGGAGTGGGTAACAATGGAAATGCTTGCTACCACATCAATGCACCAATGCTCACACTTCCTACAGTTGAGGAAGGCTATGCAGAAACTTTCGAGTTCTTCATGGATGCCTGCGGTGTAGAAGCTATTACAAATTCTGATTTAAAAACAAACAAGGTGAAGGTTGATGGAGTATGGTACGATGTCAACATCCCTGCAGGAGTTTTATACTAGAATTATTTGCAGGCTGGTTTGTGGCAGGAAATTGGATTGATTTTCTTGTAAATGCTGGCGGGTTTGGCTGACCAGTAGCTTGAGAGCATTCCTTAAGTACTGATAAATAGACGTATATTCGGAGAAGCCGGTGTGAAGTATCTTCACACTGGCTTCTCCTTTTTTGTGGAGTGCCGCTGGCTGGATTGGGCGGCTGGGCCGCCCGCCTGGTTTGGCTGGCGGCTGGGTTTTGTGGTTTTGGCGGAAGTTTCGGCGCACCGGAGGAAGTTGTGGCGGCCTGAGTGGTGGCCTGGGGGCGCTGGCACAGGGATTTCGGTAAAAGCCAAATTCCTGTGCCATTTTAGCGGATTTTGGCACAGGAAATTGAAGAAATCCCAAATCCCTGTGCCAGAATCGAGGAAGCCAGCCAAGAAGTGGCACAGGGATTCCGGTAAAAGCCAAATTCCTGTGCCATTTTAGTGGATTTTGGCACAGGAAACCGAAGAAATCCCAAATCCCTGTGCCAGAATCGCGGAAGCCAGCCAAGAAGTGGCACAGGGCTTCCGGTAAAAGCCAAATTCCTGTG
>JAILKL010000094.1 GCA_024693775.1 Pseudobutyrivibrio sp. | reverse complement strand
ATTCACTTAATGGATCCGTTAATACCACATTTGTTGCTCGATAAGTATATGAATTGGAAGTATAATCTCCCACAGCAACTGATTCAATTTTACTTGCAAGATTTTCGAATAATTCTTGTATATCCTCAGATGATACTGTTGATACAGAAGTCTCTTCTGTATCAACCTTTTCACATATCATTTCTAATATTTGACGTCGTGTAATCGATGCTGTTGTATTATTATGAGTATATGAATAGGTATTATTACTAAAATCAACGCCTATTGCATAGAACGCATCACAAGTAATATCTGAAGCAGCCGTTAAAGCACGTGTGAGTGCTGTTGAATCAAAGGCACTACCAGCACCTTGTCCTGTGCCGTAATATGTTGGTTCACCATCTGTAAGGAAAATAACAATTTTCTTAGCATCATTTCTTGCACCTTCTAATACTGTCTTCGCCTCTTTTAATCCAGCTTCATAGTTTGTACCGCCTGTTACATTATTACTAACCTTGTTATAGAGCTCCAATGCTGAAATCCAATCAGTAGCCTGGCTTGCATTTGTTGCAAAATTGACAATTTTGAATCTGGAATTAATCTTTGGCTTATTAACAAATATTTCCGCCATTGTATTAACAGCTGCTTTTACATTTTTGATTCTATTGTTTCTTTCCATTGAACCAGAGGTATCAATCACTAATACAACATCTACTTTAGAATCATCTGTCTCAATTTTAGGATCCAATTCGTAAATAATTTCATTTACATCTGTTTTTGGAGGTGTGAATTTCATTGTAAGTCTATAATCGTCCTTATCCTCTTCGTATGTTATAAACTTAGATACTTCAGCCTCCTGAGATGTAGTATTTGATTTCTTGTATAAATTTCTGAACTTTAGGTCTACAGTAGAATCACCTGTTACTGTTACCTCTTCCTTCCTTTCAGTTGTTGTAGTTTCTTCATATACAGTTTTTTCTACATCATTTACCGATGTTTTTGTAATAAAAGAACTAAAACTATAAGTCTCTGAATTAATAGCCTTTTCTGTTATTACATAATCGCCAGGCGATAAATTTTTAAATCTTGCAGTCTCTAAAGATTTGAGTGTAAATTTTCCATCTGCTCCAGTCGTAAATGTCTCATTTCCAACTGTATATGTTGCACCGCTAACAGTACTGCCATCACTTTTTGTTTTAATCACAAAATCATAAGTAGTATTCTCATCCTGTGATGCAGGTCCTGTAGCAATTTTTGTAACCTTAAGACTTATATCTTCCTCATAGATGAATGAAATAAGAACATTCTCAATATTTGACTCTGTTCTATTTAGTTTTATTTCATCTACAAGAGTATCACCATTTTTAATTTGCATATATCTTGCTTGTTTATCGCTGTTATAGTAAAAATGTAATCTATCAACTTCCTGCTTATCGTATATAGCTCTTAAATATGTATATCCACTGAATGTCTTTATAAGACCGTCCACGTCTGAAAATACAAGGTCTGTATGAGTTTTTCCATCCCAATCAACTGATTCTGTATCTAGTTCTCCTACCATATTTTCATCAGTATCTATATATGAATAAACGACATTAACCTTATATGTATTTCCATTAGATGACTTCCAAGTAATTACAAATGTTGAAAAACTATCACTTGTAAACTCTGCTGCTGTAACTGCATCATTATCGTCAAGATTTAATGTAGCTGCGCCCTGATCTGATAAATTATCGATTGTTGCAGTTTGTTCGTTAAAGTGTCTTACATCAACGTCAACTTTTTCTACATTCTCACCTTCCTGTAGGTCTGCAGGCTTTAAAGCTGTCTTTGTTTCCATTGAAACTTTAACGTCACCACTTGGTTCTACTTCTTCACCTGACTCGATATCAATAAATGCTATATCGTATGCTAAGAATCCAAAGTTGTCAGCTTCTGCTATGTCTGACTCATTAGCTAACTGATTCTCAACCTCTGTATATACTGCAGCTGTTTCTTCATTTTCTTTTTTGATAGGCTTTACTGTAAGGTCTGCATTTTCTGGAACCGCACCAGAAACTGTGATGATTATTTCTTCGTCTTCATAAATAAGTACTGGATCAGGTAATCTTTTGTAGCCACATTTTTTACAAACACCATTTTCATCA
>JAILKL010000055.1 GCA_024693775.1 Pseudobutyrivibrio sp. | reverse complement strand
TTGCCCTTAGCAGCAACTCGTTTATATTATCACGATTGAAGCTTTTTGTCAACAACTTTTTAAATTTATTTTTCTTGATTTTCTTAGGAAAATCAAGGGCTGCGACTCATTTGAGTCAGCTTGTAAATAGTATCATCTGCACAACTTTTTGTCAAGCACTTTTTACTATTTTTTCGCTGCATATTTAGTAACATTTGCCACTCTTTCGTAACAAATTTATGCGACAGCTTTTATAGGTTATCATCACCAATTACTTATGTCAACAAGTTTTTTGGAATTATACATTTCTCTAATAAAAACTATATACCTACAATGCCTTTAATAATATTATTCATGTAAATATAGTTAAGCATCTGATCTGATTGTGCATACCCTATTACGAACTGTCCATAGGCTGATGCAGGGAAGCAATCTGCTATAAACATTATGAACCATATAATCATAAGTGCCTCTATAAATCCTGCAAAAATACCAAAGAATTTATTAATAGAACGAAGCCCTGGTATACCACCTATTAATCTTATTATTTTCCCCACTATAAATACTGCTATAAAAGCAATAATTATGGATATTAATGTAGCTAAGCCTTGCATTGCGCTATATGTAAGCTCCTTTGCTATAGCTGCTATTGTAGCATCAATTGATGACTGTACTTCTGTCTCTATATTGTCTTTTATGGTACTAGGGATCAATGCCATCACAGCATCTTCGCCTGTTCCCTGCTGGTTTTCTTCAGACTCCTGGTATTTAGTTTGCAAACTATTATTTATAGTCTCTTCTATATTAGTGGATATCGTTGTGTTTGTTTCAAGGACTGTAGTTATATATGGTCCTGCGGCATGAATAAACCAAATGGCAAAAATCCATGCTACCAAACCATATATTATATTCAACATGCCTGTACGTGCGCCGTGAATACAACAATATATCAACAATATTAAAAATAAGATAAGTAAATAATTAATTGCCATAAATACCTTTGCCTTTCCTTACTTTATGTATATTTCTTCTGTCTTGTTTTCTTCTATTAAATAGTATTTTTTATGAGTGTTTCCTGGTAGTACTGTATATATACGCTCTCCAAAATCGTACTCAAACTTTTTGAAGCCCTGCATATTATATATAGCAATCTTTCCATTATCGTTTAAAAGGATTTCGTTATTGTCTAAAATGGATATTTGTTCGTAGCTATCTGTAATTTCTTTACTCATCCATTTAAATCCAAATAGATTGTAAACATTTAATTCATTCACAACAGATCCGTCTTCTGCTGTAGCCTCTTTGACAAATCCAAAATATTTATCATTGTAGAAAACACTTTTTACGTTATCTACTGGTATTTCTTTGGCCATAGTTGCTTTTAGATTGTTATTGAAAATAATAATCTTGGAATCCCCGAAGGCTATAACCTTGTCCTTATCGACATAATCTATTTTAGGAACCAACATTCCTACATAAGTATAGGATGCTATTATGTTATCCTGTTCCTCTTTGCCCGCATTAGTAAAGTCATAAAAAACGAGCTCAGTAGATAATTCACCTTGATCTACATTTATAACTGACATCAACAATCTTGTAGCATCACTAGACAAGGCAATAGAGACTGGAAATCCTCTATTTTCTGGATGGAACTCCCCAGATACTAATGTTGTTCCAGATTTATCAAACAACTGGATATGACTGACACCATTTTCTTGAAGAAGTAATGCCATGGTTCCCTGCTTTGCCACCTTTGCTTCAATAATGGGTGTAGTACATGTGATTGTTTTTACAAATCCAGATGAATTGAACAAGTCTATTTCGTTGCCCTTTTTGTCATAGACAATTACATAATCTCCGCAAATATCCATATTAGGATTGGTCATATCATATGTATAGTTCCATATAAGGTTACCTGCGTATGTTGTATAAAAAACACCATCACAGCTATACTTCAAAAGATTATTCTTGAAATTGCAATAGGATGATTCTGATGTCTCTTTTCTATCCCATTTATTTACAACCTCATAATCCGTATAGGTAGTGATTATTCTAATTACCATTACGCCTATAATTACAAAAAGAAAGATCAAAAACAAAAATATATGCTTCTTTTTGGGTGGCTGATAATTATCGTCCGTTTTTTCTACAGGCACATCCTCTTCTTTATTTTCTTCCTTTGTTGGTAATTTTACTATTTTAAATTCTTCCATATTTTCCTTGAAATTAGAAAAGGGCTGTTTTCACAGCCCCATATTTTAGTATACAAATATTGCCACCTGATAAGGTGCTAGTGGAAAGGAAATTGAATATTCTCTTCCATCGCATTCTGATTTTACAGGAGTAAGTGTCTCAGGTATAACACCACCTTTACCACCGTACTGCTTATTTTCTGAGTCTATTACAAGCTTATGCTTTCTATTGCACTGGACGCCAACACAATAGTCCTCATACTTCATTGGAGTCATGTTTATAACAAATAAAACATTATTCTTGCCATTTTTAGACTTTCTAATGAAGCTAAATATGCTTCTATATGAGTCATTGGCATTGATCCATTCGAAGCCTGCCCATGACACATCCTGCTCGTACATAGATGGATATTGCTTATATAAATGTAATAAATCTTTAAATAATCTAGCCACATGTCTATGGTTTGGATTATCTAGGACATACCAATCTAATTCTCTAGCCTCAGACCACTCTGTACCCTGGGCAAATTCCTGCCCCATAAACAACAGCTTTTTGCCAGGATGTCCCATCATGAAGGCATATCCAGCCATTAAGTTTTTGTATTTGTCAATTTCCAAGCCAGGCATTTTCGCCAGCATAGAACCCTTTAAATGCACAACCTCGTCGTGACTTAAAACTAGAATATATCTCTCAGCCTCGTTGTAACTCATGGCAAAGGTCATTTTATTGTGATTGTCTTTCCTGAAGTATGGATCTAATTTCATGTAGTCTATGAAATCATGCATCCATCCCATGTTCCATTTATATGAGAATGCCAATCCATTATCTTCTACATCACCTGTAATTTTAGGCCATGCAGTAGACTCCTCTGCAATCATAACTGCGCCTGGATTTCGTCCGCGAATCAAAGTATTGATATGTTTGAATAATTCAATGGCCTCAAGATTTTCATTTCCACCATATTCATTTGGGAGCCACTGTCCATCCTGTTTGCCATAATCTAAGTAAAGCATAGATGCAACAGCATCAACCCTCAAGCCATCTATATGGTAATGCTCTACCCACTGCAAAGCGCTACCAATCAAGAAGTTTTTAACTTCTGCTTTTCCATAATTAAATATCTTTGTGCCCCAGTCAGGATGTTCTCCTCGTCTAGGATCTGGATATTCATATAATGCTTGTCCATCAAAGTCTGCCAAGCCATGAGCATCCTTAGGGAAATGAGCTGGAACCCAATCTAAAATGACGCCTATTCCATTTTTATGCAAATAGTTTACTAAATACATAAAGTCGTCCGGCGTACCGTATCTAGAAGTTGGAGCATAATAACCTGTTACCTGATATCCCCACGAACCATCAAAAGGATACTCGGATATCCCCATTAATTCAACATGTGTATACCCCATATCTAACACATACTCTGTTAGACTGTGTGCAAATTCTTTATAACTGTAAAAACCATCATTTTCAGGTCTTGGATGTCTCTTCCATGAACCTGGGTGGACCTCATAAATAGATAAAGGCTGTTCCCAAAAGTTTGTGCATGATTTACGCTTTTTCATCCAGGTGTTATCAGACCATTTGAATTTTGTATTGTCGTATAGTCTAGAAGCTGTACCCGGACGCTCTTCAGCATATGTTGCATAAGGATCCGCTTTGTATAGCTTTGTACCATCTTCAGTATGAATTACGTACTTATATAGCTGGCCTTCCTTTGCATCTGGAATGAATGTTTCAAAAACTCCTATTGTGTCAGGCTCTACCCTTTGCATATAGTTTTTGTTATCATCCCAGTCATTGAACTCACCTATTACTGAAACAGCTTTTGCATGTGGAGCCCATACATCAAAGTAAAAGCCAGTCTGTCGCCCCACCTTTGCCTTGTGTGCTCCTAATTTTTTGTAAATGTCATAGTGAGTCCCCTGCCCAAATAAATAGGCATCCAAGTCTGTAAAATTATTCATATCTTCCCCTTATTTATGTAATTATTTTATTGTCTAATCAAAATCCTTTTCCTTTAAAATCACATTGCCATATTTATCATATTTAGGCTTATTAAAGAAACCGCCCCTTGTGGATTTTTCGATAGCTTCATCCATGATTTCTGCTACTTCTTTGATAGTTGTAGCGTGATCATATCTACCAATAAGGTTGATTCTGTTATATAAAGCAAGAACTCCCATATCGTCGATAAAGCATCCAGCTTCCTTTGCGTATGTTTTTGCAAAAGAAACAAGTTCATCTATAGAGAAAATTGGGATAACAATTTTTTCTGTAAAACGCTTTGCAAAAGATCCATCAAGTAATAAAGCCTTTTCAATACCCTTTCTATTATCCTCGATAATAATGATAGTACCTGTATTATCATTTTCCATGAGAAGTGATAATGTAACTGCTGTTTCTTTCGAAATGTCACCAGCTGTTTCAATAATGAGGCAACCACCTTGAATCTTTGAATATAGTTTTTGGATATCCTTTTCGTTTAGCTTGGCACCAGAAATTTTTCCGATACCACCCTTTGGTTTACCAACCTTCTTTTCAAGAACACGGATAATGCTAGTAGCCATCTGTGTCTTTCCTGAACCAGGCTCTCCAACAATAATAATATTTCCACCTGTAGACATTGGATTATCTAGTCTATCTGCAGCGCCCTTTACAACCTTTACGATATTGCTCTTCATTCCACTAATTGGGAGGAAATATGAGAATGTTGATAAATCATCATCTTCTAATGTAAATTCTGATTTTTTCTCAGCCGTGCTATCTACAGGTTCAGCTTCTTCTTGAAGCTGAACAGGCTCCTGTGGATATGTAACTGGCTCTACGTGAGTATTTGGCTCTTCCTCAAGTGTAACCTTTTCTACTGGAATAGGCTCTGGTGAGATATCCTCAGCAAATAACTCTGGTGAAAGCTCTATCTTTGGTAACTCAATATCATCATCTAATACATCTGCTCCTACAGCTGTATTCTCAGCTTCTACATCTGCATACTGTGCATCATCTGCAACTGTAAAGCTATCGTCTTCTTCATTATTATTTAATGTAAATTCAGGTATTTTTACCTCAACATCTTTTATATCTTCTGGAATTTCAATTTGCTGTGTTACTTCTACAGGCTTAATCTCTGGCTGTGCTTCCTCTACAGTATCAGCAGCTTTCGCAGTATCGCCTGATAATCTGTCGATTTCCTTCTGTAGTAATTCATTTACATCAGCAATCATCTGCGATGCTTCTTTAAAGTCCACTTCTTCGTTCTCCTCTATTGTCTCTGTATCATCTAGTGTAGGTGGCTGCCAGCTTGTGGTATCCTTTGCAGCTTCAGCTGAATGTGTAAGAGCTGAAATAGCTGCTGCCGCTGCTGCTGGCTCAACCGCATGTGTGTGAACAACTGGAATCTCAAGTGAACCTAGATTAGCACCTTCAATATTAATTTTTGGTATTTCAAATTTATCTGAATCTAATTCGTTATCTACTTCATTTATTGGTTCTTCGTTGCTCGCTGTTTCATTGTAATCGTCTGAATTAGATAGGTACTCTTCTTTTAGAAGCTCTGATGATGTCATGCCAGCATCAAGCTTTGACATTGCACCTTCAAGTCTATTAAGAACATTATTGGCCTCTCTAAGGGCCTTTGCTCGAGCATTTTCTAATTCATTACTCTTTGCATCCTCCATAGCAGCTTCAGCTGCTCTTTTTGTCTTTTCCCATTCTGCAAGAACGTCCTCAATGGTCATCTGGCCCTCGATTTGCTCTTCCTCTACAGGTGAATCATCTGGAAGCTTTAAGCTGATTTGTCCATCATAACCTTCTGCTAGATACTGTTGGAAAGTATCATTAATAGAAAACTCCTCTTTGACAGGCTCGCTTGGTGTTTCTTCCTGCACCTGAAGATAAGGAATCTCCTCTACAAGATTTTTGATGGCATCGATATTTTCGTTTACCTCACCAGCTTCTGTGGCTTTCATTATTTCATCAATATTTTTCTTGATTTCTGCCTGGAGATTTATGGTATTAAATCTTTCAGGGCCTGATGGTAATTCCACTGAAGGAATAGCAACTGTATGAGGAACAATCTCACCTGATAGCAATGGCTCATTGGCTGTTATCTCGGTAATTCCGTCCTTCTTTTGTTGCATGTGACGATACTTTGTTTCCTGATTTTTATCAAGTGGCTGATAAAGCATTTTAAGCTCTAATGCACGCTCAACAACAGGACCATCTCCAAACCATAGGATGATCTCGTCACAAAGCTCTATACATTTTTCAGCTTGATTAGTTTTGTGATATAGATATGCAAGCTCGTAGGCCCACTCTTCGATAAGGTCGTTGTCTTTTAATTGCTCAAGAATCTTTATAAGCGTAGCATTATCTGCACCCTTAGCCACATTAATATGGTACTTTAAGATGTACTTTAGGCTATCGTGAGGTGCAATTTGTACAAACTCATTGTAGTATTCCTGGGCCTCATCTAATTCCTTTAGCTTTATAGAAATAATACAAAGCTTGTAAAGAATCATACGACCTATAGGCGAACGCTCATGAGCAAGGAGTAGTAAATCTCGAGACTCTTCTAATTTTCCAGCCGCCTCGTAAGACTCACTTCCTGCTAGAATGTCGTTTATATTATGAACTTTTCTCCAATTGATAGTCTCAGCGACTGTCAATGCATCTGTAAATTTGTTTCTGGACACAAGATTTTTCATTTCTTCTATCTTGTTCCTATACTCCAATTTTTCCACGCCGTTATTCTCCAAACAAACATACTTATAGTTATTAAAATATTATCATACAAGAACGTTAAAATCAAAAAACCAGGAACTAATTTTCCTGGTTTTTTTAATTATTTATTTCTTTAACTTTAAAGATTTAAAAATATTAGTTCTATTTTTATTCTTGTCTTTGTTTTCATGCATAACCAGTGTGTTATTAGCTGTATCTATGTAATCCATAGTAATATATTTTGACGTATCTATTGGCAGATTTCGCTTTGCCACTAAATATTTCGCTATTCTACCAACTATATAATAGATAACAGCCACAAGTGGCACTGCAACAATCATTCCACCAAGTCCAAATAGTCCTGCACCAACTACAACTGCAAAAACTACCCAGAAAGATGATATTCCTGTAGAATCTCCTAAAATCTTTGGACCAATTAGGTTTCCGTCGATCTGCTGTAAAATCAAAATAAAAATGAGGAAATATATACCCTTCATTGGCTCTGTAAGGAAGATAATAATAACTGTAGGTACGGCTCCAATATATGGTCCAAATACTGGAACGATATTGGTTACTCCTATAATTACCGATACTAAAACAGGATAAGGCATCTTCATAATCAGACAAGATATGTAGCATATCAAACCAATTATGATGGAATCTATTATTTTTCCAATAATGAAGCCATAAAAAATATCTGCAGACTTTCTAGTTATTTCTAATGCAATATTCGCATATTTAGGAGAAAAAACACCACAGATAAGCTTCTTTGCCTGACCTTTAAACAATTCTTTTGACATAAGAACATAGACAGATACAAACATGCCTACGATAATGGCAACAAAGAATTTACCAACAGATAACACGCTTGTAGTAATAGTCGTTAGCATATCTGTTTCGTCGTAATTAATGTATTGGTCAAGTAAATTTAGTCCCTGATCCATCATATCGCCAATTTTATTGTCTTTCGCAGACATAAGGGCTTCTTCGTATTTTCCCTTTGTAATAACATTTGCCCAGTCTAGGACACCGGCTATTTGCTCTTCTATATGCTGCGCTAGGTAAACAATAGTATTTATCAGATTTGGTATTACTGTGGCAAAGATGAATATAACTATTCCAACCAAAACAAGTAACGCTAGAATTGATGAAACTGTCCTATTTACCTTTGCTGCAGTATTTTCATTTTTACAGAAAAACCCGGTTATCTTTTTTAACCTTTTTTCGAAGAATTCCATTATTGGATTCATCAAAAAGGCCATAACAAGACCGATTAGTATTGGCTGCAAAACAGATTTGATTTTTTCTAATCCCATGAAGATATTACCGCTATTTAGCAAAATAAAATAAAAAGCAATAACTACACATGCACCAAATACATAACTAATTATTTTCTTTTTTTGATTTTTTTCTTCTAATTCTTCCTTTTCTTGTGGCATTTCTACCTCCAACAATAGCTCTATTTTCTATTGTAATTAATTAAGCATCCCTTAAGGATAATTTCTCTTTCATCATCTGTAAGCTCGCCGAGAGTTAATTCAAATTCTTTTAATCCATCATCCTTAACAACGTAAGCTTTGATGATTTCATCTTTATTCTTTACAGCATCCCTTATACCTGGAATGAATAAGAAATCGAGATTTTTGAATGGTAAATCTTCTTTTATTACAAATGGAAGCATTCCCCAATTTATAAGATTTGAACGATATCTCTTTGTGGCATAATCATTGGCAATATTTGCCCATCCACCAAGTACCTTTTGGCAAGACGCAGCCTGCTCTCTAGCGGAACCATCACCTGGTTTTACGGCGAAGATAGTAGAGCCTACTCCAAAATTGCTATGGTCAAGATTTGGATATGTTTCTTTTACCTTATGAACAATAGCCTTTAGCTCTGGTACAGCCTCACCTGCACAGCCACCTTCTTCTAGAGCCTTCTGTGCCTTTTGAATGTTCTTTGCTCTGCCTACATATTCTGGATCCTTACGAGATAATGTGAACTCAGCAAGACCAAGAGGATTTGAACGATATGATGATGTCTCACCAGAAGGAATTAGCTCATCTGTTGTAGTTACTGGATCATGAATCTCTGAAACTACCTGTAAGAATAGGTTTTCTGGGAGCGCACTCATCTTTGGCCAATCCTTGATATTTGGGCCAAAATGAATCTCTGTATCTGGCTCAGCCACTCCGTGCGAATCAAATACACGGTTTGCATAAATTCTTCCATCAAAATGATATCTTGGTTTGGTAAACTCTACGTCAACATCTGTAGCAGATGTAAGATAACCCTTGTTTGCTGCAGTAGCTGCAATTGAACGTGCATCCATAAGTGCAACAGAAGCAATCTGTCCATTTTGAAGCTTTGAACCCTCTCTATTAGGGAAGTTTCGAGTAGAATGACGAATAGAGAATCCATTGTTGGAAGGTGTATCTCCAGCGCCAAAGCATGGTCCACAGAATGCTGTTTTTACAATGGCTCCTGTGCTCATAAGATCTGCAACTGCACCGTTTTTAACAAGCTCCATGTAAATAGGAGTAGAAGCTGGATAAACTGATAATGTAAATTCATCAGGGCCAATGCTAGCTCCTCTAAGAATATCTGCTGCGTCGCAGATGTTTTCGTATCCACCACCTGCACATCCAGCAATAATTCCCTGGTCTACGTATAATTTTCCGTTTCTAACCTTATCCTTCAAAGAAAACTCAACCTGGCCATCTAATGAAACCTTGGCTCTCTTTTCGCAATCATCTAATATATCCATTAGGTTTGCATTTAATTCATCGATTGTATATGTATTGCTTGGATGGAATGGCATAGCTATCATAGGTTTGATTTCATCAAGATTGATTTCAATCATGCCGTCATAATATGCAACCTGTCCTGGATTTAATTCCTTAAATTCTTCTTTACGTCCGTGAATTTCATAGAATTCTTCTGTCTTTTTATCTGTAACCCAAATAGAGCTAAGACATGTAGTCTCAGTAGTCATTACGTCAACGCCAATTCTGTAATCCATTGATAAGTTGGCTACACCTGGACCTACAAATTCCATAACTTTATTCTTAACATAGCCCTTATCAAATACTTCACCAATAATGGCAAGGGCGATATCCTGAGGTCCTACGCCCTTTTGTGGTGTACCTGTCATATATACAGCGATTACGCCTGGCATAGATATATCGTATGTTTGGTTAAGTAACTGTTTTACAAGCTCTGGACCACCTTCACCCATAGCCATAGTACCAAGTGCACCATAACGAGTATGTGAATCAGAACCAAGTAGCATTTTTCCACTGCCTGCCATCATTTCTCTAGCAAACTGGTGAATTACTGCCTGATGTGGTGGCACATAGATTCCACCGTATTTTTTAGCACATGTAAGTCCAAACATGTGATCATCTTCATTTATTGTTCCACCAACTGCGCAAAGAGAGTTGTGACAATTAGTAAGGCAGTATGGTATTGGGAATTTTTCAAGGCCTGAAGCTCGAGCAGTTTGAATTATACCTACATAAGTGATATCGTGACTAACTAGCTTATCAAACTTGATTTGTAAGTGCTCCATGTTACCAGAGGTGTTATGACTAGATAAAATACCATAAGCCATAGTCTCTTTATGAGCGGCGTCTTTTGTAACATCAAGACCAGTTGCGGCCTTAATAGCTGCTTTGGCATCAACACAATCCTCAAGGATTTGAGTGCCATTAATTAAGTAAACTCCGTTGTTGTAAAGCTTCATTCCTTTATTCTCCTCCTAGTGCTTTAATCCAAATAGACCTGAAAGGCCTTTTTTGCCAGGTTTCTTTCCTTCTTCGGACTCCTTTTCCTCTTCCTGCCACTTGAAATACTCTGCGTCCAAGTCCTCTGAAGAAATACCAGTTTCCTCCCCATTTATATTATCAGCAGGCTGATCTAAATCGTCTTCTATATCAAGACCAGCTCTTGCAAAATAATCCTTATCAATTCTGATTTCTGGAGCAGAATATTTTGGAGCATCATCAAACTCTTCCTCTGTTCCATTTTCTTTTGCCTTTGCTATACGTAAGTTTTCTTCATCTATTAATCGTAAATATTTCTGTGTGTCAATCAAATCATTTAGGTGCCCCTTTAATTCTAATTGATTTGTTTTAACAGAACTTGTTTCTTCTTTTATTTTTTTAGTTGCTTCTTCGTATATTTTATCAATAGAAGACTGCGACTCTTTAATAATGTTTTGGATTGACTCCAAAGCATTATCTGTGTACATAATGGAAGCTGCGTATATATCTTCAGCCTTTCTTGTGGCATCAAAAATAATGTCGTCACCCTGCTTTTGGACTTCTCTGTTGGCCTTGTCACGACTCTTCACAGTGAGCTCATATTCCTCCATCATGTCATACATGCACTCATTAAGCTCTTTTAGTAAATCCATCATTGCGTTTTTGTCTACAATAACGTTTTTACTACTTCCTTCATATGGCTGTGCTTTTGAAAACTGCACATGCATTTCTCTAAGTACTCTTTCTGTTCTATCCTGTGCTCCCATATTTTTATCCACCTAAATAAATTTGTATACAAAAAAACCGAGCTGTTCATACTGATATCAATTGAAAGCCATCCTGTGAGTACTCCTCCCAGGCACCCCCACGTCAGATGAGCGGGTCTACTTAGTGCTGCTGCATTCCTGCCCTGACACGATTCGTAGGTGCCCATTACGTAGGACCCAGGAATCAACATAAACCCAGGATAGCCATCAAATGATACCGTTTTGTATGAACAATGTTGAAGTCTGACTCCAACTGCTCGGAGTCTTCATTCTATTCTAAATATATAATAATGTCAATAAAAGCTAGTGTTTAAGCTTTATTTTTCTTTTTTCTAAGTTCCTCGAAAAATCCTGTAAGCATCTTTGTACATTCTTCTCCGCGGATTCCTGTTTCGATTTCACATTGGTGATTGAACTTGTCTATTTGAAGAATATTTATGACGGAACCTGCACATCCAGCTTTAGGATTCATAGAGCCAATAACTACCTTTGGTATCCTGGCCTGAACTATGGCTCCTGCACACATTTGACATGGTTCTAGTGTGACATATAGGGTACAATCCTCTAATCGCCAATCACCTGTTTTCTTACATGCCTTTTTAATTGCTGAAATTTCAGCATGTGCCAAGACATTTTTATCAGTGTTTCTGCGATTATAACCTCTTGCAATGACTTTGTCATCACAAACAATTACACATCCAATAGGAACTTCGTTTATGGCATATGCCTTTTTTGCTTCTTTTATAGCCTGTCCCATGTATTTTTCGTATGTTTTAAGAGTTTTTTTCTGTGCTTTTTCCTGAAGTTTTTCTAATTTCTTCTCCTCGCGTTCCTCTTTCGACATCATGGATTTTCTACTCCTATTTTGCTATACTTTTATATGTAAAATATACCGAAAATCACCATTTTCAGTTATTTTATGTTAACACTTTTACACTTAAAAGGAAAATAGTTTATGCTAATCTTAGGTTTACAAAAAACTACGCTTTTGGATTATCCTGGCAAGGTAGCAAGTACTATATTTACTGGAGGTTGTAATTTTCGATGTCCATATTGCCATAATCGCGACTTGGTTATGCCTCCGGCAGATGTCTTTGCCTATTCTCAGGATGAAATATTTGAACATTTGAATAATAAAAAGAAGATTTTGGACGGGGTCTGTATTACAGGCGGAGAGCCAACTCTTCACAAGGATTTACCTGAATTTATCGCTAAAATAAAGGACTTGGGTTTATTAGTAAAATTAGATTCAAATGGTACAAATCCACAAATGATAGAATACTTGATTTCCAACAATTTAATAGACTATGTTGCTATGGATATAAAAAATTCAAAAGAGAAATATAATGATATTGCATGCATGTCAAAATTTGACATAAAACCAATTGAAGAGTCCGTAGAAATTTTAAAGGGCAGTACAATTGATTATGAATTTAGAACCACCATTATGAAAGAATGTCATACAGCTGATGATATGATTTCAATAGGAGAGTGGCTAAGTGATGCAAAATCATATTATTTACAAAGCTATAAAGAGTCAGAGCAAGTAATAAATCCAATATTCAATCCACATTCAATAGAAACATTAGAGCATTTTATAGAATTATTAAAACCATATATACCTAACGCTTCACTTCGTGGTGTAGATTAGAAATATTCAAGAGGGGAAATATGACTTTCAATTTAACTACTGATAATTTGTGTTTAAAGGTTTTAACTAGCGATTCTGCTAGCATGGTTCTTGATTTTTATAAAAGAAATAGAAACATTTTCGAAAAATACGAGCCCGTAATAGGAGATGATTTCTATACTATTGAACATCAAAAAAAGATATTGAATTTTGAATATCAAAATATAATGAAACTTGTTATGATTCGTTTTTGGATTTTTGAAAAGAATAATCCTAATAAAATAATCGGTACAGTCAGCTACAGAAATATCGTTCGTCCTATATACGAAAGCTGTACAATAGGTTATAAAATGGATCATGAATATATAAATAGGGGCTATTGCAGTGAAGCAATCAAAGCCACAATACCTCTTCTTGCAAAAGAACTTGGTATTCACCGTTTTGAAGCTCTAATTCTTCCTGACAACGCCCCTTCAATTCATATGGTTGAAAAGCTTGGTTTTAATTACGAAGGTATTCTTCGAGATAAAATCATTATTGGTGGCAAAAGACTAGATCATTGCATGTTTGCATACCTTGCAAACAATTAATTATTTCCAGATTTTGCTACCATAAGGAGGTAATTCTACTTCGTAGTGTTCACCTCTATAATCAAAAGAAATTTGTTTTGCGCTATTTGTGCTGTTTAAAGCTACGATAGCGCATTCATTTTCTAAAGCTCTAGCAAAAACTATTGTTTCATTTCGCACCTGAACTTCTTCATATTCTCCATATTTTATAGCATTTGATGTAGTTCTAATGTAAGCAAGCATTTTAATATGCTCAATTAAATCAGTATTTACATCCTTCATTTTTTCAATATCAAGAGCCGGTCTAAGTGCATAATCGCCATCTCCTGAATTTTTATCACCTTCAATAGCCCACTCACTGCCATAATAGATTGATGGAATTCCTGGCATAGTAAATAGAAGAGTATACACAGTAAATATACTTTCTTTTTCCTTCAAAAGAGTGTATATACGATTTACATCATGATTATCTAAAAAATTATATAGATATTTACCTGAATATAATCCACCTTTTCCCCACTGTCTCTTCATTGCATAACTGATTTCAAAATAGTTATGGTCGTTATGACTAGAGTATATGCCCTTCCAGCATTCGTAGTTTGTTACAGCATCCATCATTTCTTCATTTACATAGATGTTGTAATCACCATGTATGATTTCTCCCATAAGCCAAAAATCAGGCTTTTTGCTTTCTGTATAGCTTTTTAGCTTTTTAAAGAAGTCTCTTTGTATACAATCTGCAGCATCCAATCTTAATCCGTCAATATCAAATTCGTCTATCCACATTCCAACGGCTTCAAGTATATGGTTATTAACATTTTCATTGTAATGATTAAGCTTTACCAAACATTGTGCACCAGCCCAGCAATCATAGCTCAGTCCATCATTATAATAATTATTTCCACCGAAATTCAGGCCAGAAATCCAGTCTTTATAATTAGACTGTTCTCTATTTTTTAATATATCCATAAAAGCCTTGTGACCGCGCCCAATATGGTTAAAAACGCCATCTAATACCACTTTAATATCGTTTTCGTGGCAATTATTTATTACTCTTTTTAGGTCGTCATTGTCACCTAATCTACGATCCAATTTGAAATAGTCGTATGTGTCATAGCCGTGTGTACCAGATTCCCAAATAGGTCCTAGATAAATAGCCGTGACTCCAATATTTTTTAAATGAGGAAGCCAGTCTATAAGTTTTAGTATCCTATGACCTGATGTTTCTTCACCTTTATTCTCCCTAGGACAGTCAAATGCCCCTAGTGGATAAATATGATAAAACAATGCATTTTCAACCCATTTGATTTTTCTCATACTGGCCCTCCTATTTAATTAGATTAAAATTCCTGAAGCTTCTTTACTACTTTCTATCTTTTCATTTAAAACCTTGCATGGATGATAGAGTACTACACCCACAAAGATTGCTACAACACCATATGCTATAAGTGTTAACATGCAATCTCTATATGTATTTTTATAAAATCCACCTATGCATTCTCTTAGCGCATTCATTGAATATTTGAATGGCATAAATTTATAAAGAATCTGGAAAACCTTTGGCAATACCTCTATAGGGAAGGTTCCACCTGCACCGGCAACCTGAATAACCATTAATATAACCGACAAGGCCTCACCAACATTTCCAAATGAGTAGGTGAAGGAATAGAGGAGCAGTGAATATATTAGCGATGTCCATGCGCAGGTTAGCCAAAATAGAAAATAATTTTGACATTGAATGCCTACAAACAAAAATGCTCCTAATACCGTAATAATTGTCTGAATCTGTCCAATTGCAAATGTGACAAAATATCTACCAAAGAAACATTGCCAATTTTTGAGATTTACCATACCAGTAGTGTCTTTGACAGTGGTTTTTAAAATAGTGGACATAATCAGCGAACCCACCCATATAGATAAAATAATATAAAATGGGGCAGTAGCTGAACCATTATTCTCAATTGGATAAATATATTCATCAGAGATATCAACAGGACTACTAATAAAGTCAGAGAGAAACTCTGGATCTGACTTTATTAATTCAGCAAATTTCTGATAGGCCTCATTTTCACTTACGCCCTTTATATCAGCTATTAATGCGGATAGTCCCTGTTCCATTTCTACAGCTTCATCCCTTGATTTTACAAGAGATTCTTTTGATTTATCCATTATTGCAGAATAATTGTCTAGATTTGAAACAACTAAATCTATGCTTGTTGCATCATATTTTAAAAGCTTTTCTATTTCTTCTACAGCCTTCTCAGCAGAAGATGACACTGCATCGGCTGTTGGTTTTAAATACTCTGAATAAGAAGCTCTAACTACATCTACTTTATCCTGTAAATTAGAAAGGTCTGTTAAAACAGTCTGCTTAAATTGATTTACATCAGCATTTCCCTTTTCCTCAGTCTCACGCCACGCATCAATATCTGTGTTAAGTGTGGATATTTTTGTATTGATATCTAATGCGATTCCATGTAACTGATCATCTATATCACTATTACCAGTTGATATATTCGTCAAAATATAGTTTGGGCTAAGAGTATCCTCAGTAGAACCCCATACTGATGAAATATTATCTTGTATTTCTTTTGCAGTTGAGGCAGCACTAATATTAACTGTTTGATTGTTTAATTCATTCTCTATAGTCGTTGCATTACTAGAGAGAATATCTAATTTATCATTTATATTTGTAATGGTATTATCTAAATCGTTTTTGGCCTCATCAACCTTTGGCTTTGCCTCCTTTGCCTCTTGCTGAGCATTTTGAGCCATTTTTTCTGCTAATTCTGTAATGGAATCTGCAGTTTCTGTAACTGATTGACTGGCCTCAGAAATTTGTTCTGTTGAATCCATAAGAGCAATATATGAATCTAAGATAGTAATAACACCATTTATATCAGAATCAAGCTGTTCTAGCTTGGCAATTCCTTCACCTGTAACGTTTCCTTCTTCATCAACCGATGCCAAATACTCGCTGGCATTCAAGAATGTTTCAGCTATTGTTCCCACAAATGCATGATCTACTTCACGCTCAATTGTGGTCTTTACCTTGCCTGTAATCTTTGGTGCAATAGCATTTTTCTTTTCATTTTCATAGTATGTAATAACAGGATTTTCTATGTCTCCACTTAAAAAGCTAATCATATTGGCACTAAATTGCTCGTCTATTACAAGAGCTGCATAGTAATCACCCGCGTATACACCTTCTATAGCCTCCTGTGCAGTGTCCGTGAAAACCCACCCTATAGTCTTGTTTTCTTTTAGGTTACTAATAATTGTATCGCCTACATTTACTTCAAAGTTTCCTAATACGATACCCTGGTCTGATGACGCTACCGCTACCTGTAAATTACTAGTAGCACTTTCTCCATATGGATCCCAATTGGATAGAATATTAAACCAAGCATACAAACAAGGAATAACTGTAAGTCCAATAATTACAACTACGGCTACTACATTTGTAGACAATCTTTTTATATCTGAAACTATTATTTTTAATATGTTTTTCATTTCTTTAGCTTGTCTCCCATAGTTTTAATTTCATTTTTAAACTCAGAAATGTTTTTTTCCATTTCAATTTTTTTATTAGAAATATTTTCTTCCACCTCTGATTTTTTATTTGAAATATTCTTTTCAACCTCTGTTCTGACAGTATTTAAATCATCAATGCTTTGTAATACCTCATCACCTATTAGGGCTTGAACCTCGGCTTCTTCCTCCATAATTCCAAATTCCTTCATTTGCTCTTGTAATTTAAAATCCGTGTACTCTATATAAAGTAAATAAAATGCAATGCCAAATAATGAAACTATCCACAGTACCAAGAAGACTAGCTTTGATCTATTTGATAAGAAACTAATTATTAAAAATACTAATGGCAATAAAATATTAATTTTTAGACCAACTTTTATTTTCTTTTGATTTTTTAAATGCACTTCTTGCTGCATATCCATGAAGTGGTCATATAAAATCTCTAATTTTTTTTCATTTCCCATAACACACCTCTACATCATTTCTGTTTCTTCCATTCGTTCTTCCATATAATGATTTATATCCTTAAATGGAATTCGAACCAAAAGTCCTATTACTAGGGCTACGATAATAAATAACGATAAGCTTCCCAGGTAAATTAAATAATCTAATTTATACATTCCACACAGACATTCTCGTATGGCATTTATTGCATAAGGGAATGGGAAGAATATATAAACCTTTTTGAAGAAATCAGGTAATAATTCTATTGGATATGTTCCTGAGCTTCCGGCAATCTGGATAACAACGATAACAACAGCAAGTGCTTTTCCTGCATCTCCCCAGGTCACTACTAAGGAATAAATAAGCAGTGTAAAGGTGGTGGCTGTCACTGATGCTGCCAACATAAATAACCAAGGATGAATGCACTGAATCTTAAGCAAGAATAAGTCTCCAACTACAATAACAACCGCTTGAATCTGTCCTAATACCCAATAAAGTACGTATCTACCAAAGAATAATTGTCTGTCCGACGCATTTGGATATTTACTCTTGTCTGGATGAACCTTGATGATAGCTGTAAGAATAAGAGCTCCAACCCAAAATGCCAATGTTGAATAAAATGGTGCAACTGCTGACCCGTAATTCTTAATTGGATATACAGCCTCTGTCACTACATTTACTGGTGATGAGAAGAATTTTCCATAAACCTCTGGATCTCCAGAAAGAGCGCCCATTAATATTTCTACCTTCTCACTTGTTCCTGCTGCTTCCACATCGTTTATTACTTTTATTAACTTGCCATTAACATAAACTATGGCATCCTTCGTTTTATCCAAGCTTGTATTTGCTGAATCTACTGAGTTTTCAATAGCTGTAAACATAACTAATAAATTGCCAAATGTATCGCCTACAGAATTTAAAAGTGTTGTAGAATCATTTAATGTACCTGTCAAATCTGTTAAGGCTTCTTTAATACCTGGTACTAATTTATTGTCATATTTATCTGTAAGTGTAAGAGTAGATGCCTTTGCCTTTTGAATAGTCTCATTTATCTGAGCTTCTGTGTGCGCCACAGCATCCCCAGCAATTGTTGTAGGCTGATAATCCTTTAAAATCTCTCCAAGGCTTTCTAATTCCGCAAGAAAAGATTTAATATTTTCATTTTCTATTGGTCCGGCCTCAATTGTTTTTAAAAGGCCAGTCATATCGTTTACCTCTATAGCAACCTGCTGTAAAAGCTTTTCCTGTTCCTTTACATCATTAGAAAGCTCGGCAGAAGATAGGGTGTCACCTATATTTGTCAATGACACGCCCATAGCATCTAAAACATTTTGTACATCAGCTGAGTATCCAGACATAGTTGTTTCGGTCTTTGCTGATTCCTTTGCAGAATCACCTACAGCCTCCGCACTTTTTCTAGCCTGTGCTTCCATATTACTAAGATCAGCCTGTGCACTGTCTAATGCATTATTTAATGCCTCATCATTTGCAATAATATCTGTTAAAAGAGTCTGATATGTAGTTAAATCAGCGCTTAGAGTTTTTAAATTATCTAAGGCATTATCTATACCACCCTGATTTTCAAGTTCATCAGAAAAATTGGATGCACTAGAAAAAACCTGGCTAACAACAACTTCTGTAAAAGCTACATTAATGCTGTTTTGCAAGGTTTGAACCACTGTATCTGAAATTTTTGTTGCTACTGGATTCTTCTTTTGATTTTCATAGAAGTGAAGAGTAGGTTTATCTACTTCTTCAGTTAAAACATTGTACATGTTGTATGAAAACTGCTTATCAATAACCACTGCCGCGTAGTAATCACCACTGTTTACACCTTCTATGGCATCTTCTTCTGTATCAACAAACTGCCAATCTACTGCTGTATTTTCGTGTAGATTATCAATTACCGTATCGCCTTGATTATGATATTCTCCGTTTTCATCTGTAAAACCCTCATCTAAGGATACAGCCGCCATTTTTAAAGCACCTGTATTTCCATAAGGATCCCAGTTTGAATAAATATTAAACCAGGCATATAAGGCTGGCAAAAAACATATTCCTACAACTATTACCAGTGCAAAAAAGTTTTTTACCAACCCTAAAATGTCATCATAGAAAATCTTCCTTATAGTTTTCATTTACACTTCACCCTTTTGTATATAATTCTTTTGCATCACAGATTTTTAAATTATTTCTGCTTTGCTCTTTTACTTCATATAACATTTTATCTGCTCCCTGAAGATACATAAAAAAGGTCTCGTCGTCCTTTGGAATGCCATAGCAGATACCCTGAGAAATCGTTACTCTATTATCTGTCAGAGAAAACCTGTGCTCACAATTTGAATTGTAGATTCGCTCCCTTAAATCTAAAGCCTTTGTTTCCACCATTTCTCTTGAAAAACCTTCATATATAATTACAAATTCATCGCCTCCGTACCTAGCAGAAAAAATTCCATCTTCATTGGCTATTTCTATAAGTATTTTTGCTACAGTTTTAATACACTCATCACCAGCCTGATGGCCATAATTGTCGTTATATTGTTTAAAATAATCAATATCTAATATTTCAACTGCGATATTTGTTCTATTTATTAAAGCTTTATCAAAGGCTTTTTCACTATAATCATTAAGTTTCAGCCTATTATACATCCCTGTTAATGGGTCTGTCTCTGAACGTTTTTGTAAGAATGTATTCTGTTCCTCTACTTTTCGATTGATTTGTGTAAGCTCCATATACGAATTACGCATAACGATCATGTTACTAACCATTAATCTGTTATCGCGTTCCATATATTCTGATAGCTCGAAAAATAAAACCGATGAAATTTTGTATTCCTCGATTTGTCCTACACGTCTGAAATAACGTATTTTCAATGTTAATAATTTTCGTTCAAGGTTTTTTATTGAAGTGTGCTTTGTCAATTCATCAAGTATGTCATAGGTTTCGAAGAAATCATCATACTTTTCGATGTTTAAAAGCATTTCCAAGTAATCGTAAAAGTCATCAAAGACATCCATTATCGGAATCATTAGACTAAGTTGATCATTAACCTTTTCAATCCAGTAATCTCTAGCCTCAAATTCCTTCATCAAATCATGGGTCCTAGCAAAGAAACAATATATTACAAGCTTTTCATTATCCTGTAAAAAAGGCATACATTCTACCTTTAGTTTCTTTTCTATCTCAAGAACATGACTTATTTGTTCTAATTTCAAATAAGACCTACCCATACCCAATAGGGTAGTAGTAAGACATTCTGTATAATCATCCATATCCTGATGACTAGTAACATATCTATATGCAATTTCAGTATGATTAAGTGCTTTTTGGTATTCTTCTATGTTTAGATATAAAGAACCTAGATTTAGATGGATCATCCATTCTATATCTGGTAAAGAATAATCGTGGCAAATGCTAATTGCCTTGATAAAATAATCCAAGGCAAATGGCGCATTTCCTCTATTTAATGACACTATACCTAGCATATTGTTAGCCATTGCAACATAGTTCCACTCATGAACATGCTCTAATGGTCCTAAACATCCTAGCATCTGTGTATAAAAATTTTTTGCATTGTTTAATAAATAATAGGTTTCACCCCTAGAAAAGTATGCATAGCCCAAGAGGGCGTCATCCTTTAGACTAGCTCCAATTTCCTCTAGTCTGTCACATGCACCCAGTACAGCCTTTGAATTTTTGCCCCTATTATTTTGTATTTCCCCTATGAGAAGCTGTACTTCTCTTGTGTAACTACGAACATCCATTACGGAATACTCTCCAAATTTTACTTAACTCCCATTTTTTTACATTGACTTTAATATATTAGTCAATTTAGCGAACTCTTCTAAAGATAGCGCTTCTCCCCTTATAGTTGGAATAAATCCAGCTTCTTCAATAGCCTTTGCTATTTGATCCTTTGAATAATTTAATCCATTGCTCAGACCGTTTTGCAAGGTTTTTCGGCGCTGATTAAAGGATGCTCTTATTATTTTAAATAAAAGCTTTTCATCACATTCAACAGGTGGCTTTTCATGACACTTTAATGTGATAACTGTGCTTGATACCTTTGGCTGAGGCATAAAGCAACTAGGTGGAACCTCACATACAATCTGTGGGTTAGAGTAGTACTGAACTGCAAGAGAAAGAGCACCATATTCCTTTGAACCAGGGCCCTCCTGCATTCTGTCAGCCACCTCCTTTTGAATCATAATAGTAATTGATTCAAGTGGTACATGGCTTTCAAATAATCCCATAATAATAGGTGTTGTAATATAGTATGGAAGATTAGCAACCACCTTTATTGGCTTACCATTATTCTTTTCATCGGCTAGCTTTTTGATATCAACCTTTAAAACATCCTCATTTATAACTGTCCAATTTTTGTAAGTAGATAGTGTATCATCCAAAATTGGAATAAGTGTCTTATCAATTTCAACTGCAACAACCTCGCGAGCCTCCTCGCAAAGTCTCTGTGTCATGGTTCCAATACCCGGACCAATTTCTAGAACGAAATCATCCTTTGTGA
The DNA here is from genome assembly GCA_024693775.1 of Pseudobutyrivibrio sp. Classification (GTDB taxonomy): domain Bacteria; phylum Bacillota; class Clostridia; order Lachnospirales; family Lachnospiraceae; genus Pseudobutyrivibrio. The sequence continues at coordinate 23,883 of JAILKL010000055.1, read as the reverse complement.
TTTCAGCAGCATCGATAATACTGTCTAGAACATTTCCATCTATAAGGAAATTCTGTCCGTATTTTTTTTGAAATGAAAAACCATGTGCTTCTAAAACCGCCTTTGTATATGTTGGATTACTTAAATATGCCATTCTAATTCCTTTTACTCTTACTATATATTCTTAAAGCGTTTTCATATGTAATATCCTCTACATCTTTAACGCTCATACCTTTTAATTCTGCTACCTTCTCTGCTATATGCGACAAGAAAATTGATGAATTTCTTTCACCTCTATGTGGCTCTGGAGCCATATACGGGCAATCTGTTTCTAGTACTATATTTTCAATTGGTATAGCCTTTACGGTTTCCTGTAGTTTTCTTCCATTTTTAAATGTAACTACACCACCAACTCCTATGTACCATCCCATCTTAACATATTCTAATGCAATTTCTTTAGAATATGAATAGCAATGTACAATACCATTCACTATCTGAGTATTATACCTCTTAATTGTGTTTAAAGTGTCTTCTGCCGCATCTCTAGAGTGAATAATCACCGGTAATTGCACCTCAGAAGCAAGCTCCATCTGCTGATTAAAGCACTGACGCTGAAGAGCTCTACCTTCGTCATCCTTTTCCCAATAATAATCGAGACCAATTTCTCCAATGGCAACTACCTTTGGGTCTGCAGAATGTGTACGAAGCCAATTTAGGGTATCCTCATTCAAATCCTTTACATCCTCTGGATGAATACCAATGGCTGCATAAACATTTTCATATTCATTTGCAAGCTTTAGACTATCCTCACAGCCTTTAAAGCTAGCACCTACATTTACTATATTTCCTATATTATTATCCTTCAATAAATGAGAAAGAAGTTCGACCCTATCAGCGTCGAACTTCTCATCATCATAATGAGCATGTGTCTCAAATATCATAAAAACTCCTATATTTCAATCATGCCATTAATTCTTAGCAAATCTCAGCTCCATTTGGCATAGGCTTTTCTGGAGTCATGAGAGCAAGATTACCATCTGCATCCTCTGCACATAATAACATTCCCTCAGATAAAACTCCGGCAAGCTTTGCTGGCTTAAGGTTTACAAGAACCATAACCTTTTTGCCTACCATTTCCTCTGGGCTGTAGAATTTTCTAATTCCTGATACGATTTGCTTTGTCTGTGAACCTATCTTAACCTGTGAGCAAAGAAGCTTCTTTGAACCCTTTACTGCCTCACAAGAAATAATTTTTCCTACCTGGAACTGCATCTTCATGAAATCGTCAAATGTGATTTCGTCCTTTGCTTCGATCTCAATTCCTTCTTCATCATCAGACTCAGATTCCTCTGGCTGTGCTGGATGAAGCTCGGCAACCTTTGCCATAACCTCATCTAAATCAAGACGAGCAAAGAGAATTTCTGGTGTCTCTGTAACCTTTGCTCCATTTGTATAATGACCAAATGTAGTAAGCTCGTCATATGGAATCTCTGATGCACCTAACTGAGCTAATACCTTTTCAGATGTCTCTGGCATAAATGCCTTTAGAAGAGTAGCACCTATTGAAATTCCCTCAACAAGGTTATATAAAACAGTAGCAAGTCTATCCTGCTTTGTTTCATCCTTTGCAAGTGCCCATGGCATTGTCTCATCAATGTATTTATTACATCTCTTAAAGAGGTTGAATACCTCTGTAATAGCATCAGCGACACGTAAATCAGCCATCTTTTTCTCAACAGCTGTAACAGTAGAAGTGCATACTGCCTTTAAGTCAGCATCAACATCCTCTACAACACCCTTGTCCTCTACAACTCCACCGAAGTATTTGTTGCTCATAGAAATTGTTCTATTTACAAGGTTTCCAAGAGTATTTGCAAGGTCTGAATTTACACGCTCTACCATAAGTGGCCATGAAATAGCACCATCATTTTCAAATGGCATCTCATGTAAAACAAAATATCTAACGGCATCTACACCAAAGAAATCTACTAACTCATCAGCGTAAATAACATTTCCCTTTGACTTTGACATCTTGTCGTCTTCACCATTTGCAGACTTTGTAAGAAGCCATGGATGACCAAATACCTGCTTTGGAAGTGGAAGATCAAGTGCCATTAAGAATATTGGCCAATAAATTGTATGGAATCTAATGATATCTTTTCCGATAAGATGTAAATCAGCTGGCCATAAAGCCTTGAACTGATCACTGGATTCACCATCACACTCGTAACCAATACCTGTAATATAGTTTGTGAGAGCATCGAGCCATACATAAACAACATGCTTTGGATCAAAATCTACTGGGATTCCCCAAGAAAATGATGTTCTAGAAACACATAAATCCTGAAGTCCTGGAAGTAGGAAGTTATTCATCATTTCATTTTTACGAGATACAGGCTGAATAAACTCAGGATGAGTATTGATATAATCAATAAGCTTGTCAGCATATTTGCTCATCTTGAAGAAATATGCTTCTTCCTTTGCTGGCTGAACCTCACGACCACAGTCTGGGCACTTGCCATCTACAAGCTGAGACTCTGTCCAGAATGACTCGCAAGGAGTACAGTAAAGACCTTCGTAAGAGCTCTTATAAATATCACCCTTATCGTAAAGCTTTTTAAAGATTTTCTTTACCTGTCTTTCATGATCCTCATCTGTAGTACGAATGAATTTGTCATATGAAGTGTTCATTAAATCCCAGATTTTATGAACCTCTCCTGATATATTATCAACGTATTCCTTTGGTGTGATACCTGCCTCAGCAGCCTTTAACTCGATTTTCTGACCATGCTCATCAGTACCTGTCTGGAAGAAAACATCGTAACCTTCCTGACGTCTGAATCTAGCAATACTATCAGCTAAAACAACTTCGTATGTATTACCGATATGTGGCTTACCTGATGTGTAAGCTATGGCTGTTGTAATGTAATAATTCCCTTTGTTGCCCATTTCTTAACTCCTACTCTTCAAAAATATCATCTATCTTTTCTCCGCAGGCACTGCAGTATTTGTCCCCTGCTTTGACCAGGGCTCCGCATCTTGTACATGCCTTTCCACCTTTAAGTTCCATAATATCATTGGTGTACTCTTTGATTCTGAGGATACATGCCGTAATTTCTTTTATTTCGTCATCATCCTCATCCTTATGCGAATTATAGAATTTCTTACCTAGGTTTTCATAGAGCTTTTGTAATTCCTGCTCTTTTACCTTTTTATCATACTGAAGCTTTGTTAAATCTCCAGCATTTTGCGCCATCTTCCCGATGTCTCTAGTGGTATTTGCAATTCCTTCTGTAAGTTCATCCAAAAATCCCATAATCCATCCTCCTAGATTTTGCGAAGAATATAATGTCCTTTAAACCTTTTGATTTTAACATATTACGGCTTTTTTGACCATATTAGAATAGGTTTAAGCAACACCGCCATCTCTAATAATAATATACGCAATATATGCTACATAAAGGGCAAGCATTATAATTCCGTTTGTTCGACCAAGGCTCTTCTTTTTTGCACACATTATCCAAACCAATAATGAAAAAGCTATAAGAATTGCTGCATCTATAGCGTTTACTGTTAGGTATGTCATTGGACTAATTGTTCCAGCCACGCCTAAGATCATTAATACGTTAAATACATTTGAACCAACAACATTTCCGATGGCCATATCAAGCTCATTTTTCTTTGCTGCAACCATTGATGTAACAAGCTCTGGCAATGATGTTCCAAGAGCTACAATAGTAAGACCTACAAGTGTCTCAGACATTCCAAATTTAAGTGCGAGAGTAGTACATGAATTTACAACCCAGTCACCACCAAATTTGATAGCTATAGCACCACCAACAATATAAACAATACAAAGCCATGTTGGTATATCAACGATATTACTATCATCTAACACCTCTATAGCAGCATCACTTCTTGATTTTAGGGCTGTTTTTAACATCATAGCAAGGAAACCTACAAAAAGAATTAAAAGAATAATTCCATCTGCATGGCCTACCTGACCTCCAACAAGTCCCAAAACAACAAGTAAAACAACGCAAATTACTGAAAATGGAAAATCACGCTTAATAGTAATATCTGTAACCTGAAGTGATGATAATAATGCACAGCTTCCCAGAACAACCATTAAATTAAAAATATTTGATCCAACAACGTTTCCGATAGCCAGCTGGTTACTACCTGCAATTGATGCAGTAACTGAAACTGAAAGCTCTGGAAGTGATGTTCCCATAGCGACAATAGTCATTCCAATTACAAGGGCTGGAACATGAAGCTTTTTAGCAACAGCAGATGCTCCCTCAACAAAAAAATCAGCACCCTTGATAAGAAAAATAAATCCTATAACAAGTAATACAAGTGCTCCTGGTATAGTTTGAAAAATAGCAGTCATTTTCTCCTCCTCTTAAAAACCTATAATTATTCCATATAAATGCTCTAAAAGTATTTTTACACCTAAAAATATAAGTATCGCTCCACCTATTAATTGTGCTTTTGATTTATATTTGCAGCCAAATATATTTCCAGCATATACGCCTGCGGCGGATATAACAAAGGTAGTAATACCTATAATTGTTATTGCTCTGAAAATATTAAAGTCTTGTATAAATGAAAATGTCACTCCACAAGCCAGCGCATCAATGCTTGTGGCAATTGCAAGGATTGTAAGCTCCTTTAAATCAAGTGGCGGATCTAATTCCTCAACAAATTCGCAATCTTTCCACTCTTTGATTGCATCTATAACCATTTTTCCACCAATATAAAGTAATAATACAAATGCTATCCAGTGGTCATACATTTGTATTTTGTGTGCAAATGTACTTCCCAAATAAAATCCCAAGAAGGGCATTAGTGCTTGGAATCCACCAAAGAACAGCGCTATTAATAGCATTTGCTTTTTATTTACCTGCCTCATTGCCAGTCCTTTGCAGATAGCTACAGCAAATGCATCCATTGATAGACCTACTCCAAACAGAAATATGTCCAGTATTGCCATATAAACTCCTTTTATTTGTCTTTTGTAATAAAAAAGACTCACGTGCACGTCTAAAACGTACACGTGAGTCTCACTATTTAATGTTTGCCAGGTATATTTAACCGAGTCTGTTGACAAACAACGTATATCTATACGCTTGCTACTCCCTCACGAAGTATGTATACAATTTACTAAAATTACTTTGTTGTGTCAACTTCCCAGCCAGCTTTTTTGTAGAACCAATTAATGATATAAAAACTCATTACACCGCCAAAAATACCTGTAAGCATGCCTACAAGTACATCAGTTGGCCAATGTACGAATACATATAATCTACTGATTCCAATGAGCACTGCAAGTACTAATGCTGCAATTCCCCACTTTTTATTGCGAGTGAAAATAGCAGTAGCAACTGCAAAGCTTGCATTTGTGTGTCCTGATGGGAATGAATAATCATCAGGTATTCCTACAAGAAGCTGAACATCAGGCTCTAGCCAACATGGTCTGCATCTCATAAATACATGCTTTAAGACAATATTGCAAAGAAATACTGAAATAACAAGGGCTACAGCTGACTGAAAACCAAGCTTTCTAGTCTTAACTAAAACCATCATTACCAGTGCAAGTACAATCCAAAACCATCCCTTGTCACCAAGGAATGTAATCTTTGGCATAATAAAATCTAAAAATGAATTATGGATACTCTGGAACCAATGAAGTAAATCTAACTCCCAACCGAAGTAGAATACATTTCCTATGTTTTCCATTAAAATCCTCCTAATTAAACTGTAATTTTACAGAATGACTTCTTTCCTTTTTTAAGAAGGAACTCCTCTGAAAATGCTGATTTTTCATATGATGTAAATGGATCAGCAACCTTTTCTCCGTTAACTGAAACACCACCCTGCTGTACTGCACGACGAGCCTCTGCACGGCTAGCTGTAAGTCCTGCAGATACAAGAATCTGAAGGATATCTACCTTTCCATCCTTGAAATCCTCATCCTTAAGCTGAGCTGTAGGAATATTATCAGAGTTTGCGCCACCTGCGAAAAGTGCCTTTGAAGCCTCGCGAGCTTTATCAGCCTCCTCAATACCATGTACCATCTGAGTAAGCTCATAAGCTAAGATATCCTTTGCTTCGTTAAGCTGAGCACCTTCCCAGCTGTTCATCTTTTCGATTTCTTCAATAGGAATAAATGTAAGCATACGGATGCACTTTAATACATCAGCATCACCAACATTTCTCCAGTACTGGTAGAAATCAAATGGTGAAGTCTTGTTTGCATCAAGCCATACAGCGTTTCCAGCTGTTTTACCCATCTTTTTACCCTGTGAATCAGTGAGAAGAGTAATAGTCATTGCGTGTGCGTCCTTGCCAAGCTTACGTCTGATAAGCTCTGTACCACCAAGCATGTTTGACCACTGATCGTCTCCACCAAACTCAAGATTACAATCATATTCCTGGAACATGTGATAGAAGTCATAAGACTGCATAATCATGTAGTTGAACTCAAGGAATGAAAGTCCCTTTTCCATACGCTGCTTGTAGCACTCTGCACGAAGCATGTTGTTTACTGAGAAACATGCACCTACTTCTCTAAGAAGCTCTACATAGTTGAGGTCAAGTAACCAATCAGCGTTGTTAAGCATAAGAGCCTTTCCGTCTGAGAAATCAATGAAACGCTCCATCTGCTTTTTGAAGCAAGCTGCGTTGTGATCGATATCCTCTCTAGTAAGCATCTTTCTCATATCAGTACGGCCTGATGGATCACCAATCATAGTAGTACCGCCACCGATAAGTGCTATAGGCTTGTTTCCAGCCATCTGAAGTCTCTTCATAAGTGTGAGAGCCATAAAGTGACCGGCTGTAAGGCTGTCTGCAGTACAATCAAAGCCGATATAGAAAGTTGCCTTGCCCTCATTAATTAATTTTTTAATTTCTTCTTCGTTCGTTACCTGGGCTATCAGGCCACGAGCTACTAACTCGTCATAAATTGTCATTGCATTTCCTCCTTACAGTATTTTGATAGTTAGTATTTGTCTAAATATAACAAAATCCCTCGCCCCCATTTCTAGGGTCGAGGGATGTTAAGAGGTGCCAACCAGATTTGAACTGGTGATAGAGGTGTTGCAGACCTTTGCCTTACCACTTGGCTATGGCACCATATATAAAGTAAAACGGAGAAGGAGGGATTTGAACCCTCGCGCCGGTTGCCCGACCTACACCCTTAGCAGGGGCGCCTCTTCGGCCTCTTGAGTACTTCTCCAAGTTGTAGGTAATTTACTTATTCTGTTCGACGCAAGTGTTATTCTACTAGAGTAACGGACCATTGTCAACCAGTTTTTCCCCTTTTTTCTAGAAAAAATTGGGAGAAGCTTTTACGACTTCTCCCAATGATAAGTTCCACTGAATTTAGTCTAAAAATTATTACTTAATTGTAGCGTGATAGAAGTACTTCATACCCTCTACAGTACCATAAACACCATCAACGTAACCCTTGATCATGTATGGATCATTGTAGTAGTAAAGAGGAATGATGCACCATGTATCCATAAGGTAATCCTCTGCCTCGTGCATGAGTTCTGCACGCTTAGCAAGGTCTGCCTCTGTACGGATATTGTCAATCATCTCATCATACTTAGCCCAATCAAGTGACTTGCTTGAATCCTTACCAAACTGTGGGTTGTTGTTACCAGACTCTGTTGTGTACATTTCAAGCATGTTTACAGGATCGTTGTAATCCATGATCCAACCTTCTCTAGCAACATCATAGTTACCAGCCTTACGTGTCTCCTGGAATACATTCCACTCTTCCTGATCAATAGACATGTTGATGCCTACTGCAGCAAGATCTGCCTGGATTGCTTCACCAATCTTTACATTACCCTCAACGTTGTTTGTAAGGTATGTGAATGAAACATCCTGTGTAAGAGCATCTGTAGCTGTATCGAATAATCCGATTGACTCAAGAAGGCTCTTTGCCTCTGTTACGTTTGCCTCATAATCATCTATTGAATAGTAGTCTGTGTTCTTGAACTCACCACCATTACCGTCTACACAACCAGCTGGAATGAATGTAGAAGCTGGAACCTGGCCAGTTTGACCAATTGTGTCACAGATGTACTGACGGTCAATTAAAAGAGCGATAGCATGACGGAATACCTTAGCATCCTCCTCGTTAAGACCAAGTGAATCATAAAGATCAGAGTTGTAGTTAAAGCTGAAGTAGTATGTACCTAAGTTGTCAAGAATGTTAAACTCACTGCTCTGCATAGCTGTAGGAATCTCAGCTACAGGAATATCATCGATGAAATCAAGATCACCTGTCTGATATGCTGTATAAGCAACTGTGTTTTCTGCTGTAAGCATTACGTTAAGTGTAGTAACTGATACTGAATCAGCATCCCAGTAGTTATCGTTCTTTGTGTAAGTCATATCTGAATCGTGATTCCATGATGAAAGAACGTAAGCACCGTTACATACAAAGTTTTCTCCAGCATCGTTAGCCCATGAACCAACTGGATCATCAGCTGACTTAGAAGCCTCAACAGCTTCTTCGTTTACTGGGAAGAAGAATGGGAATGCGCAAAGATCTAAGAAGTATGGGCATACACTCTTAAGATGTACTGTAAGAGTCTTTCCATCCTCAGATGCTACAACATCCTCATCGCCAAGTCCTGTTTCATAAGTAAAGCTTGGGAAAATTTCTGCAAGGTAGCTATAATCAGCTGCAACCTCTGGAGAAGCAGCACGCTTCCAAGAGTAAACAAAATCTGAAGCATCAAGAGATTCTCCATTTGACCACTTAAGACCATCACGCATTGTGAATGTATAAGTAAGTCCATCCTCTGATACCTCATAGCTCTCTGCGCAAGCTGGCTCTAAAGAACCATCAGCTGCATAACGCATTAAACCTTCAAATGAGTTAACTGCAAGACATCCACCATCAACTGATGAGTTAAGAGCTGGATCAATGTGAGCTGGCTCACTAGACATCCAGATATTAAGTGTAGTCTTGTCTTCCTTTGTTGTTTCTACTGCAGGAGCTTCTGAACCAGTACCAGCGTTTGAGCTAGTATCTGTTGCAGATTTACCGCAAGCAACGAGTCCAAGTGCCATTGAGGCTACGAGAACTAAAGAGACTAATTTCTTCTTCATACTATCCCTCCTATATTTTTAATCTCTATTTCAACTTCTTTTAGAAGTTAAAACCATATAAAAACACATTCTATTTGTTCCAACATGCAACCATGTGACCATTGCCTCTGTCAGTAAATGGAGGCATCTCACATGCACACTGTTCTGTAGCATAGCGACATCTTGTTCTGAAAGGACATCCGCTAGGCATCTTAAGAGGACTTGGAACATCACCCTCTAAGATAATTCTCTGGCTCTTTCTAGCTGTATTTGGATCAGGAATTGGTACAGCTGAAAGAAGAGACTGTGTATATGGATGAATTGGATTATCCATAAGTTCAACTGCATCAGCAATTTCCATCATATGACCTAAGTACATAACTGCAATTCGATCTGAAATATGCTGAACAACCAATAAATCATGAGCGATAAACAGATAAGAAAGACCTCTTTCCTTCTGTAAATCCTCAAACATGTTAACAACCTGTGCCTGGATTGAAACATCAAGGGCTGATACAGGTTCATCACAGACGATGAATTTTGGATCTACTGCGAGAGCTCTTGCAATACCAATTCTCTGACGCTGTCCGCCTGAGAACTCGTGTGCATATCGTGTAGCATGCTCTGCGTTAAGTCCTACTGTTTCCATAAGCTCCATAATCTTGTCATGGCGCTCACCCTTTGATGAGTAAAGCTTATGTACATCCAGTGGTTCACCAATAATATCTTCTACAGTCATACGTGGATTTAAAGAAGAGTATGGATCCTGAAATACCATCTGCATCTGCTTTCTGTATGGCTGCATCTTTTTGTCAATTTTTTGCTCGCTATCAAAAAGAACGTCACCGTCAAAAACAATACGTCCAGCTGTTGGCTGGTATAAACGTAAAAGTGTACGTCCTACAGTTGTCTTACCACAACCAGACTCACCTACAAGACCAAGTGTCTCACCTGGCTTGATAGAAAATGAAATATCATCAACAGCCTTAAGTGGAACTGTCTTAAATCCATTTTTTACTGGGAAGTACTGCTTTAAGTGGCTTACTTCTAAAATATTCTCGCTACTCATTTACTACTTCCTCCTGCTTCATGTTCTTAATATTCATCCAACAAGCTGCCAAATGTGATTCACCAACTCTGATTTCTTCTGGCTTTTCGTGAAGACAAATTTTCATTGCCTCATCACAACGAGGGCAGAATGCACAACCTTCTGGCATATTTAAAAGGTTGATTGGAGTACCGCCGATTGGCACTAATCTTTCGTTATTGTTTGCTTTTGTAGGAATAGAACGAAGTAATCCCTTTGTGTATTCATGAGAAGGAGAGTAGAAGATATCATCTGCTGTACCTCTTTCACAAACACGTCCACCATACATAACAATGATTTCATCACACATTGATGCAATAACACCAAGGTCATGTGTAACCATGATAATAGCCATTCCAAGCTTTTTCTGAAGCTCCTGCATAAGCTCAAGAATCTGTGCCTGGATAGTAACATCAAGAGCTGTTGTAGGCTCATCAGCAATAAGAATATCTGGCTCGCATGCAAGTGCCATAGCAATCATTACACGCTGTCTCATACCACCAGAAAGCTCATGTGGATACTGCTTTAATCTCTTTTCTGGCTCATTGATTCCTACAAGTGTAAGAAGCTCTTTAGCTCTCTCTGTAGCCTGCTCCTTGTTTTTATCTGTATGAAGAAGGATTGCCTCCTTTAACTGATAGCCAATTGAAAAAACAGGATTTAAAGAAGTCATTGGATCCTGGAAAATGATTGAAACACATCTACCTCTGAATGTAGACATCTGCTTGTTATTCCATCCAACAATATTTTCGCCTTTATATAAAACCTTACCGTCAGAAATACGACCATTGTCAGCAAGAATCTGCATAATAGAATATGCAGTAACTGACTTTCCTGAACCAGACTCACCTACAATACCAAGTGTTTTTCCTGGCTCAAGTGTAAAATTAACTCCATTTACAGCACATACCTCACCATTGTCTGTTGTAAAGGTGGTATGTAGATCCTGTAACTCTAATATGTACTTATAATCTTCCATCTAATTTCACCTCTTATCTAGACAACTTTGGATCGAATGCGTCGCGGAGACCATCGCCAAGTAAGTTTAATGCAAGTACAATTAAGCAAATTGCAAATGCTGGGAACAAAAGTCTTTCTGGATATGTCATCATACCGGCTCTTGCTTCGTTTGCAAGGGAACCTAAAGATGGCATTGGAGCAGAAACACCTAGTCCTACGAATGAAAGGTAGCTCTCTGTAAAGATAGCTGATGGAATCTGTAGGGCAGTAGTAATGATAATTACTGATAAGCAGTTAGGTAAAATGTGCTTAATGATTGTTCTTGATGTAGATGTACCAATACATTTAGCAGCAAGTACATATTCATTCTGCTTAATTGTAAGAATCTGACCTCTGATAAGTCGGGCCATACCAACCCAATATAAAATACCGAATACAATAAACAAGGCAATCATATTAGTTCCAAGCTTTGCAAGAACTGTACCTTTTATTAATGGGCTTAATGTTTCGTTTAAAACTACGGCAAGTAAGATTATCAACAACATATCTGGTAGTGAATAGATGATATCCACAATTCTCATCATAACAAGGTCAACTCGTCCACCAAGATATCCTGAAATAGAACCGTAAACCATACCTATAATAAGAACAAGGATAGAAGCGAAGATACCAACACTAAGTGAAACTCTTGCTCCATAAACTACACGGATAAAATAATCTCTACCAAGTGAATCTGTTCCAAATAAATGTGGGAAAACTGACTCGCCTTTTGCTATTGCCTGCTGCTCCTGCATGCTGTATTCCATTGGATGAAGATTAGCTGAACCCTTTACGATATCAGCGTATCCATAAGGAATTACATGTGGTGCAATTAAAATAACAAGGATTAATAAAACTAAAATTACTATTGAAAGCATAGCAAGTGGATTTTTACGGAGTCTTCTCATTCCATCCTTGAAGAATGTAGTAGACTCGCCCATAACATCCTGCTGCTTTTTTTCTTCGTCTGTAGCCTTTTCAAAATCCTGCATAGAAAACTTGCTAAGGTCAATCTGTGCAGAAAATGGCGCCTTCTTAAAATTGTCCTTCATCAAATAAACTCCTTTTCAATTGATTCTTAGTCAAGCTTAATACGTGGATCAACTACCTTATAAACAATATCTGTAATAAGGTTTGCGATAACCATGATTGTTGCAAGGAAAATTGTAGTAGCCATAATCAGTGTATAATCACGGTTTGTAATAGCCATAACAAACTTTGAACCTAAACCACCAAGATTGAAGATTGCCTCTACAACCATTGATCCTGTAAGGATACTAGCAATCATTGGTCCAACATAAGTAATTACTGGTATAAGTGCGTTTCTAAGTCCATGTACAAAGATTACTTTTCTAGAAGAAACACCCTTTGCCTTTGCTGTACGAATGTAATCCTGTCCCAAAGCATCAAGCATTGAAGTCTTAGTAAGTCGAGTAATGTATGCCATAGGAGAAAGTGAAAGAGCAATTACAGGTAACACTGTCATATTTTCACCTGCAGAGAATGCTGAAAACCATCCAAGCTTCATACAGAAGAAATACAATAACAATGTTGCCACTACGAATGATGGCATTGAGGTAATTATTGTTATGAAGAAAATAATTACTCTATCTGGCCATTTATTTCTCATAAGTGCTGCTATTGAACCAAGTACAAGACCTGCCGCAATAGCTATTACAGATGCAAGTAAACCAATCTTTGCAGATATTGGAAAACTCTCGGCAAAAATATCTTTTATTTCACGTCCATTTTTAAGAGAAACACCAAAATCTCCGTGTGCAATATTTTTTACATAAATGATGTACTGCTCCCAAAGTGGCTTGTCTAAGTTGTAACGTGCCTCCAATTGAGCAATAACTGCTGGGCTAACTGCTTTTTCTTTGTTGAATGGTCCACCTGGGATGGCATTCATGGCAAAGAATGTAATCAAGCTAATGATTATTACTGTAGCAAACGCCAGTAAAACTCTTTTTACTACATATTTTGTCACGACAAAAATACTCCTTTTCTTTAACTTTCTCTATTAAAAAAACCTTCTCAAGTTTTATTAATCCTTTTTATATTTCAGGATTGCTGTTTCATAAAGGTTATTCCCTTTAGAATCAATTACAACTATTACTGGAAAATCTTCTACATAAAGCTTTCTGATTGCTTCTGCACCTAGATCGTCATAACAAATAACCTCTGACTCTTTTATGCATTTTGATAGAAGAGCACCTGCACCTCCAACCGCAGCGAAGTAAACTGCTTTGTTTCTAACAATTGCATCAATTACTTCTTTACTTCTTTTTCCTTTACCTACCATTCCCTTTAATCCAAGGTCAAGTAAGCGTGGTGCATATTTATCCATGCGACTGGCTGTTGTAGGCCCTGCAGAACCTATTGCTCGCCCCTGCCTAGCAGGTGATGGCCCCATATAGTAGATTGTCTGATTTTTGATTGGTATAGGAAGATTATTTCCTTGATCAAGAGCTTCATTCATACGCTTATGTGCTGCATCTCTTGCAACATAAAGCTCTCCAGTTAGAAAAACATAATCTCCCGATTTAAAGCCTTCTATGGCTTCTGACGTAAGTGGTAATTTAATCTTATGCTCCATTATAAAATCCTCGTTATATGTCTATTTACATGGCAACATATATTAACCGCTACAGGAAGTCCTGCAATATGTGTTGCATAAGTATTTATATTTACAGCTAGGGCAGTGGTGCTACCACCTAAACCACCAGGCCCGATGCCTAATCTGTTAATTCTTTCAAGCATTTCATCTTCTAGATTTCTTACCCATTCCTTTGTAGGTCTGTCATCAAAATCTCTTGTGAGTGCTTGCTTTGCCATTAATGCTGCCTTTTCAAAGGTTCCACCTATGCCAACTCCAACCACCATTGGTGGACAAGCATTTGGTCCTGCATCTTTAACAGCTTTTAAAATAGCTTCCTTTACTCCCTCAATACCATCAGCTGGCTTTAACATAAATATCTGACTCATGTTTTCTGAACCAAATCCTTTAGGAGCTAGTATTATTTTTAATTGATCACCTTCAACTACGTTGTAGTGAATAACAGCAGGAGTATTGTCGTTTGTATTAACTCTTTCTATTGGGTCTTTAACAACTGATTTTCTAAGAAAACCCTCTGTATAGCCTTTTTTTACTCCTTCATTGATAGCGTCAGTAATTAATCCACCCTCGATATGAATATCTTGACCGATATCCACAAATAACACTGCCATACCTGTATCCTGGCATATTGGAATTTGTTCCTTATCAGCTATTTCTAAATTTTCTTTAAGCTGATTTAAAATTTTCTTTCCTAAGGGCGATTCTTCAACATTAACTGCATTATTTAATCTAGAATTCATATCAGAAGATAAATAATGATTAGCAAGAATACACATTTCTTTTACTTCTTCAGTTATTTTTTCTGCTCTGATATTTTTCATTTTATACATTATCCCGTTAATGCTTTACATTACATTCGCTTTAAATAGCTAAAGTAAATAGTTTACAAAAAATGGAGCTGCTATTAAATAACAGCCCCATTGCTATTACACACTCTTATGATTCGGTTGTTGAACCTTCATTTAATTCTTCAACCTCTTCCGCAAGTATTGTATCACTTTTTCTAACTTTTGCAATACTAATTAGCTTTGTATTTTCTTTTAGATCAATTAATTTTACTCCAGAAGTAATTCGACTGAGTAATGATGTATCTGCAACATTTATTCTGATAATTGTTCCGGCAGTATTTATCAGCATGACTTCATCGTCTTTTCCAACTGCCTTTGCACCTATAAGGTTTCCTGTTTTATCAGTAATCTTATAGCATTTAACACCCTTTCCACCACGGTGAATTGTGTTAAATTCAGTCATAAGTGTACACTTACCAAGACCATTTTCAGATACTGTCATAAGTGACTCACCCTGTGAAATAAGCTGCATACCGATAATTCTATCATCAGCATCAATATTCATACCGATAACACCCATTGTGGCACGGCCTGTAGGACGTACTTCTGATTCGTTGAATCTAATTGCCTGACCAAGCTTTGTTACCATAATGACATCTTCGTCACCTGTAGAAAGCTTAACCTCGATTAGCATATCATCATCACGAAGAGTGATTGCTGTAAGACCATTCTTACGAATATTGTCATATTCAGTAATCTTTGTCTTCTTAACAAATCCATCAGCAGTAGCCATGAATAAGTATTTATCCTCATGATAATCCTCTACAGGAATCATGGCTGTAACCTTTTCATCAGGCTGTAGCTGAAGAATATTTACTATGGCAATACCACGGCTTGTACGGCTACTTTCTGGTATCTCATATGCCTTTATACGATATACACGACCCTTGTTTGTGAAGAAGAGTAGATAATCATGAGAAGACATCATAAGCATTTCTACTACATAGTCTTCATCAATGGTTTCCATACCCTTGATTCCCTTACCTCCACGATGCTGTGCTTTGAAGTTGTCTTCATTCATACGCTTGATATATCCAAGCTTTGTGAATGTAACAACTGTATTTGTAACAGGAATCATATCCTCCATATTGATGTCATATTCGTCAAATCCAATTTCTGTACGTCTGTCATCACCGTATTTATCAGCAATCTCAGAAATTTCTGTCTTGATAACAGAAAGGAGTACCTTTTCATCACCAAGGATTGCTTTTAATTTACCGATGAGAATCTGTAGGTCATTGTACTCATTCTGGATTTTGTCTCTTTCCAATCCTGTAAGAGCACGAAGTCTCATATCAACTATAGCCTGTGATTGAGCATCTGATAATCCAAAGCGCTCCATCAATGTAGCCTTTGCTGTGGCAACATCTGCAGAGCTACGAATAATTTGAATTACCTCGTCAATATTATCAAGGGCAATTAATAATCCCTCTAAAATATGAGCACGCTCTTCAGCCTTATTTAACTCGTATTTTGTACGACGTGTTACTACATCCTTCTGGTGATTTAGGTAATGTACTAACATCTCCTTAAGATTTAAAATCTTAGGCTGATTGTCTACGAGTGCAAGCATGATTACACCAAATGTATCCTGTAACTGTGTATGCTTGTAAAGCTGATTTAAGATGATATTAGGATTTACATCGCGACGTAATTCGATACAAATACGCATACCTTCACGTGATGACTCATCACGAAGATCTGTAATACCATCAATCTTTTTATCCTTGTGAAGCTCAGCAATTTTTTCGATTAATCTTGCTTTGTTTACATTGTATGGAATTTCAGTAACAACAATTCTGTTTTTACCATTGTCCATAGGCTCAATTTCAGAAACAGCACGTACTCTGATTTTTGCCTTACCAGTACGATATGCTTCCTCAATGCCTGCCTTGCCAAGAATTACACCACCTGTTGGGAAATCTGGGCCCTTTACAATCTCAAGAATTTCTTCGATTTCTGTATCTCTGTCTTCCTCGATTTGATTGTCTATAATCTTGTTTACAGCACCAATAATCTCTCTAAGGTTATGAGGTGGAATATTGGTAGCCATACCTACTGCAATACCTGTAGTACCATTTACAAGTAGGTTTGGATAACGAGCAGGAAGAACTGTTGGTTCTTTCTCTGTTTCATCAAAGTTTGGCATGAAATCTACGCCATCCATGTCGATATCTTTACCTGTGGTAAACTTATCATCCTTGTAATTGATACCAAACATTGTCATAGAAATCCTTGAAAGACGTGCCTCAGTGTATCGCATGGCAGCGGCGCCATCACCATCCACTGAACCAAAGTTTCCATGTCCGTCTACTAGTGGGTATCTTGTGTTCCATTCCTGGGCCATATTAACAAGAGCTCCATAAATAGAACTATCACCATGAGGGTGATATTTACCCATTGTATCACCAACAATACGTGCACATTTTCTGTGTGGCTTGTCGGGACCATTGTTTAATTCGATCATTGAAAACAGAACTCTTCGCTGAACAGGCTTTAAACCATCTCGTACATCTGGAAGGGCACGAGAGGCGATTACGCTCATGGCGTAATCTATATAGCTTGTTTCCATTGTCTGTTTCAGATCAACTTCATGAATATTATCAAAAATTTTGTCGTCCATAATCTTCCTTTATCTTTTTCTATCGGGCGAAGCCCGAAATTTTTATATATCTAAGTTCTGTACGTATTTAGCATTTGCCTCGATGAACTCTCTACGAGGTTCAACCTTGTCACCCATAAGAGTAGAGAATGTAACGTTAATTTCTGATGCATTATCATCATCAATAACTACACGCTTAAGTATTCTCTTTTCAGGATCCATTGTTGTCTCCCAAAGCTGTTCAGCATCCATCTCACCAAGTCCCTTGTATCGCTGAATCTTATTGCTATTATCACGACCAACCTCAGTAAGAATCTGATTTAATTCATCATCTGAATATGCGTACCAAACCTTTTTATTCTTCTCAAGCTTGTAAAGTGGAGGAGTAGCAAGATATACATATCCTTGCTTTATAAGCTCTGGCATAAATCTGTAAAGGAATGTGAGCATAAGTGTTGCAATATGTGCACCATCCACATCGGCATCAGTCATGATAATAATCTTGTGATATCTAAGCTTTGAAATATCAAAGTCATCATGAATACCTGTACCAAATGCTGTAATCATTGCTTTAATTTCTGCATTGCTATAGATTCTATCTTCTCTAGCCTTTTCAACATTTAAAATCTTACCACGAAGTGGAAGAATAGCCTGTGTTGCACGGCTTCTAGCTGTTTTAGCTGAACCACCGGCTGAATCTCCCTCAACGATGAAGATTTCGCAGTTTTTAGGATCTTTATCAGAGCAATCTGCAAGCTTTCCAGGAAGTGACATTCCCTCAAGGGCAGTCTTTCTACGAGTAAGGTCACGTGCCTTTCTAGCTGCCTCTCTTGCACGCTGTGCAAGCATTGATTTCTCGCAAATTGATTTTGCAATTGTAGGATTTTGCTCTAAGAACCATGTAAGCTGCTCTGATACGATTGCATCAACAGCACCTCTAGCCTCTGAGTTTCCAAGCTTTTGTTTTGTCTGACCCTCAAACTGAGGCTCCTCAATCTTGATAGAAATAATAGCTGTAAGACCCTCACGGATATCATCACCATCAAGCTGTGGGTCGCTATCCTTTAAAATCTTGTTATCTCTAGCATATTTATTAAATACCTTTGTAAGGGCACCTCTAAATCCAGTAAGATGAGTACCACCCTCAGGTGTAACGATATTATTTACATAGCTGTATGCCTGGTCCTGATAACCATCGTTATGCTGCATAGCAACCTCGACATAAATGTTATCCTTTGTACCCTCACAATAAATAACATCATCATAAAGAGCCTCGCTACTACGGTTGATATACTGAACGAATTCCTTTATACCACCCTCATAATGAAAGCTTTCTTCTCTGACTTCATCTTCTCTAGTATCTGTAAGAGTAATTCTGAGTCCCTTTGTAAGGAAGGCTGTCTCTCTAAGTCTTACCTTTAATGTTTTGAAATCAAAAATTGTAGTTTCAAAAATTGTATCATCTGGTAAGAAAGTTACCTTTGTACCAGTTTCATTTTCAGGGCATGTACCGATTTCTTTAAGTGGGTACATTGTCTTACCACGCTCATAGCGCTGCTTGAAAATCTTACCCTCACGTTTAATTTCAACCTCTACCCAATTTGATAGAGCGTTAACAACTGATGCACCTACACCATGAAGACCACCTGATACTTTGTAGCCTCCACCACCAAACTTTCCACCTGCATGAAGTACAGTAAATACAACCTCTACTGCTGGAATGCCTGCCTTGTGGTTTATTCCTGTTGGAATACCACGTCCATCATCTACTACTGTAATTGAATTATCCGGATTAATTGTTACCTGAATATGGGTACAAAATCCAGCAAGTGCTTCATCAACAGCGTTATCAACGATCTCATATACTAAATGATGAAGACCTCTTTCTGATGTAGAACCAATATACATACCTGGTCTTTTACGAACTGCTTCTAGTCCTTCCAAAATCTGTATTTGGTCAGCACCATATTCCTGATTATCTTGATTACTCATTAAGTTCCTCCGTTATTAATTCTATAGAACCATCTGTTACTTTATAAACTGTATTTAAACTAAATCTATTTCTAACAAACTCATCTATACCTGTGCAGGTAATGATAGTTTGGGTATCTAATAAATTATCCAATAAATAACTTTGCCGATTTTTATCTAACTCTGATAAAACATCATCCAACAATAAAATTGGCTTGTCGTGAATAGTATCTTCAACAAGCTTTATCTCAGAAAGTTTTAGCGAGAGAGCACAGGTTCGTTGCTGTCCCTGACTTCCATATTTTCTAATATCAATTCCATCTACGGTAATTTTAATGTCATCCCTATGTGGACCTACTGAAGTTCCACAAAATCTAATGTCTTTTTCTTTATTTTTAACTAATTCATCTAGGAAAAAGATATCTTCGATACATGGGTCATAAATAACATCAATGTTTTCTTTACCACCAGTTACCTTAGAGTGGATATCCTTAACTATGATGTTGATATCGTTTATAAATTGTTGTCTACGTGTGATTATCTTTTTGCCATAGGCAATTAATTGATCATCCCACAGTGGTAATGTCTCTTTTAAATCTGGCTTGTATACCATTTCTTTTAAAAGAGCATTTCGTTGATTTAAAGCTTTATTGTAATTTGCCAAATCAGAAAGATATATCTTATCAATTTGGCAAAGCTCAGCATCCATGAATTTTCTTCTTTCTGCTGGGCCATTTTTTATAATATTTAAATCCTCTGGTGAAAAAAATATTATATTTATAAGTCCAAATAAATCAGCTGCTTTTTTTATAGGCACTCTATTGATAGCAATACCTTTTGATTTATTTTTCTTTAAATGTATATCTATTTGATAGTCTTTATTATTTTTTGAAACAATGGTTTTAATATGACTTTCGTTTTTATTAAACTTTATTATTTCTTTATCTCGACTACCCTTATGCGATTTTGTTGTTCCACTAAGATATGCCGCCTCAAGGATATTTGTTTTTCCCTGAGCATTATCTCCATAGAGAATAGTAGTATGTTCATCAAAATTTATATTTAATGATTCGTAATTTCTAAAATTCTCCAGCTCAATGGATTTAATTATCATTGGTAACTGTTACGCTTTCTCCATCAAATTCAACAACATCACCTGGATAAACCTTTTTACCGCGGCGTGTTTCAACTTCACCATTGTATTTTACAAGTCCTTCTTCAATGACCTCCTTGGCCATAGCTCCAGACTCAACAAGGTTAGCCAGTTTAAGTAACTGGCCAAGCTTTATAAATTCATCTTTAATTGTTATCTTTTCCATTAATTTGCTCCTGGATTATTAAAGTTTACAGGAAGGACAATATAGATAAATGAACCATTATCATCCTTTATGAAGCAAGGACTCTTTGCATTTAACATATAAATGTTAATCTCTTCGTCATCAATTACCTTTAAGGCATCAATAACAAATTTTGGATTAAATCCAATCATTAAATCCTTACCTTCTTTTGTGATATCAATTTCTTCATCCATTGATCCAATAAATGAATTGATTGATAATGCCATTGAACCATCTGTAACATTTACAATGATTGGCTTTTTGTCACCTTCCTTAACAAGAAGAGTAGCTCTATCGATACATTCAAAGAATTCTCTTTTATTTACCTTTACCTTTGTCTCGTAATCAGCAGAGAGCATTTGCTCAATCTTGAAATATTCTCCCTCAATAATACGAGAAACAACTGTAGTCTGATCAAATTCAAAAATAATATGATTGTCTGTAACAAAGATATTTACTTCGTCATCAATACCACCATCTACAATCTTAACAATTTCATTAAGTGTTTTCTTAGGTACGACAACCTTTACATCATTAGCCTGATTTTTAAGCTCAATATTTCTAATAGAAACTCTGTGTCCATCAAGTGCAACAACCTTTAACTTGTTATCCTTGATTTCAAACAACTCACCAGTCATTAGCTTGTTGTTTTCATTGTCAGCAACAGAGAAGATTGTCTGTCTAACAATATCTCTTAATGTAAGCTGAGAAATAATGATAGGCTGATTTCTAGGAATTACTGGAATATAAGAAAAATCTTCACCAGATTTTCCTATAATATTGAACTTTGCTTTTTCACATGTAATAAATGTCTTAAATGATGAATCTGTTTCTATAGTAACTTCATTATCAGGAAGCTTTCTTACGATTTCTGAGAATATCTTTGCATCAAGTGCAATAATTCCTCTTTCTAATATGTTTCCATTAACAATAGTTTCTATTCCTATTTCCATATCATTTGCAGTAAGTTTAATTTCTCCAGATGATGCATCAATAAGAATACATTCAAGTATTGCCATTGTAGTTCTAGTTGGTACTGCTTTGGATACAATGTTAACACCTTTAAGCAGGTCTGCTTTTTGACATGTAATTTTCATTTGTATAGCTCCCTTTCGTAAACAATAAAAATAATAATTTATATTCTAAGTACTCTTCTTATAGAGTGTGAATTTGTATATAACTGTGAAACATCAGTGTTTTCTAGTGAAACATTGAAAATTAAATTATGAAAACCTGTGAATTAAGTATTGATAATGTATGGATAATGTGTGAATTAAAAATGTCTTAATTTTGTCCTCCACATTGAATTAACAGGGAATCAACATGCAATTAACAGTTTATCCATATATTTATCAACAGGTTTTACACATTAATTTGGATTAATTTTCTTCTTAATTGTTTCAACTAAATTTCTAGTATTTTCATCTTCGTTGATTTCATCTGAAATTTTGTTGGCACCATGAATAATAGTGGTGTGATCTCGTCCTCCAAGTAGAAGACCGATAGCCTTTAGCGAAGAATCAGTCATTGTATTACATAAGTACATGGCAATTTGTCTAGGTCTAACAACCGAACTAGCTCTATTTTTAGAGGCCATTTGATCTACTGTAATATTAAAGTGCTCAGCAACAACTTCTATTATAAGCTGTGGTGTTACTTCTCTGGAAATATTAGGAGAAATAAAGTTTTGTAATTCTCTTTCTGCTATATCCATTGTGATATCGATTTTTTCTAATCGTGAAAAAGCGATAAGCTTATTTAAAGCTCCCTCTATTTCTCTAATATTTGACTGTATATTTTCAGCTATATATTTTCTAATTGATTCGTCTAGATTGAAGTTTTTTTCTTCAATCTTTTTATTAAGGATAGCCATACGTGTTTCATAATCTGGATATCCGATATCAGCCATGAGACCCATATCAAATCTTGATTTGAAACGATCATCAAGTGTTTCCATATCTTTTGGTGGTTTATCAGATGAAATAACAATCTGTTTTCCCATTGCATGAAGTGCATTAAAGGTATGGAAAAATTCTTCCTGAGTTGCTTCCTTTCCTATTATAAATTGAATATCATCAACCATGAGAACATCAACTGTACGATATTTATCTCTAAAACGCTGCATAGCAGTAGCGTTGTTGCTGGTTCTCATATTTTCAATTACTTCGTTTGTGAATTCCTCTGAAGTTACATATAAAATATGTGTATTTGGATTTTGGTCTTCGATATAATTTCCGATTGCCTGCATTAAGTGAGTTTTTCCTAGACCAGGACCTCCATATAAGTATAGAGGGTTGTAGAATTCTCCAGGAGATTCGGCAACAGCAAGCGCAGCTGTTTGAGCAAATCTATTATTTCGTCCTACGACAAAGTTATCAAATGTGTATCTAGGGTTTATAGTTGAATTACCCATAGCTCTACGAATTTCTGTAGGCTTTGATATTTCTTGTACATTAATGCTTACATTTTTTTCTTTTTTAATTTCATTAGCTTTTTCTGGTGAAATAATAATTATTTCATATTCGGCACCAGTAACTTCCGCTATAGTTGTTCTAAGTGGTGTTTTGAATTTTTTAGAAATGTAGTTAAGTGCAAATTTGTCTGATGATTCACTCTGATATACTAAATAAAGACTATTATCTTCTATTTGAAATACTTCAAGAGGTTTTATCCACGATTCGAATGAGATATTTGCTATTTCATACTCATTCTGAAGTGAGACTAATATCTCGTCCCATTTTTTAACAAGTTCTTCCATATAATTTCCCTTTTATCCACAATTTTAAATCATATCTATTCTAAACTAAATAACCTTATTTCGCAATAAAATATAAGAAACGTGTGGGGGATAATTAAATTAGAAAAATGTCTTATTTTCAGAATTTAGGCCTGTGGATATCTAAATTTTTTTATCCACATAGCATTTTTCAACTTTTCAACAGCAGTTTTTCCCATATTTCCGTTCTAAATGTGATAAAAATGTTAATAAAATATGATTTTTCCACAGTTATCCACACAGTTATCCACAAGCTGTTTATAAGTCTAAAAAAATTTTTCAGCATGTTTATACCATATTTAGTGTTATTTAATTATCCAGTTATTAATATATTGTGTTTTTGGGTTATCCACATACTATAAAATTATACAAAATATGCTTTTATTATTGACTTTATGGCCGTTTGTTATTATAATTTCAACTGATGTTTTCTCATAAAGAGGAGGTGGATATATTATGAAGATGACATATCAACCAAAAAAGAGACAGAGATCCAAAGTACATGGATTTAGATCTAGAATGAGCACAGCAGGCGGACGTAAGGTTCTTG
>JAILKL010000048.1 GCA_024693775.1 Pseudobutyrivibrio sp. | reverse complement strand
TGGAAAATGTGTTTTGGGTATAGTATCAGAAAGATACTCATCAATCCTATCATATATGTTCCGGTTATTATCATTATTAGTAAAATCATCTGCAAAAACCGTTGTACTAAGTACTGCAAGCAACAAAATCACAGAGAGTGCCATTGCCAAAGATCTTATTCTTCTCTTTCCTTTCAAAATCATATGATTGTTATCTCCCTCTTATCTCAAATGGTGTCTCAATCATAACTCGAACACCATAATGTATTCTTCATCATTTTCGTCCATGGTCTTGAATCCAACTTCTATTTTAGCCCTAAACAAATATTTTCCATCTGATAAATCTTCAAATTGTTTCACACCCGATAATGTTCCGCTGGAAATATAATCATCTATACATTCGGCAATTTCATCGAATTCACCTATGCCCTCCTGTAGCGATATGGTTATCGCATTCTCATCATCTATTTCCAATACGCCAAGATGTTCCGGATTGTATCTTAGAGAAACAGCCGAATTAGAATAACCTTCATTCTCAGTAAAATCACCTGAAATCATAAATCTTGCAATGTTACCATGCAGTTTTGTCTGTACTGGCACAGCAGGAAGCGGATCTGATGGACTCTTATAGCCTTCATAATCCACTGATTTTTTATTATTCGCCTCCTGATCCATTTCCCTTTGTATGTTTTCAACCGCTTTCTTTGTGCCATCTGCTATTTCCTTTGCAGCACCTAAAAACTTATCGAATTATCCCATAACATTATCTCCCGATTATAAAATTCAGAACTTGTATTCATAAGATCTTTCTATCTGATTCCGTAGATTCCAAGTTTTATTATCCATGCCCCAAGTGCGGCAAGCCCTAAATCAGCAACCAAAAGCAGCAGGGCATTACCTATTATTATAATACACGTGATAAACTTCATAATGATGTTTGTGTCAGAGCTCGTATATACCCTTAATATTTCAAATAAACCAAGGCGAGCCCTGCACGGATCCCTTCGGCTAACCATGATATTGTATTCTGCGGAAGTATCAACAAGGGACTTGCTGATAGGACATATCGTAGTTTGGGGATCTGTTGTATGCATTTCCCCACCATCCTCATAGGTAAAGCTAATGTAATAAACTGTATGTTCTCTGTATCTTTGCTTTTTTCGGTCACCCATTTGTTTGTGGCGTCTTCTGTCCCGCTGCTCAGCCCAACTCATATCAGTCCTGCCTGTGTATGTCTGTCCGTTTATTCTGACATACGTTCTTGAATTTTTTTTGCCTACAACAGCCCTAACTTTTTTTGAATAAAATATCCCGCCAAAAATCTGTCTACTGCCGATCAACGCACCGATAACAAAAGCCGCTCCGACAATGACCTCAAATATCTCTACTAAATCCATATTGTCAATTCTCCTCGCCGATTATGTTGAAAGCCAATCTGCTCATCAAAATTCTAATTTGTAATACTCGTTAAAACTTAAATTTTTACTCTGATTTTATATTCTATCAATAGCTCTACAAAAGTAAATATACACCTTACCAAACAAACGGGATTACCTTATACTTTACTTTTAATTTGTATTCTTTATATCCCTCAAGGCCTTCTTCAAGTACCTTTTCTTCGTTTCTCATTCGTTTAGAAATAATAGGAATATACGAGAGTATAATTGCAAACGAAAAAAGCGAACCAAGAACAATCCCCATCGAAAGGAAAAGAAACAACGTGGCCGAATACATAGGATGACGAACAATGCCGTATAAACCCGTATCTATTACTTTTTGATTATCCTGAACCTCTATCGTGCGAGACAAGTAAGTGTTTTCCCTTAGCACCTCAGCATACATAACATAAGCAAGCAAGAAGACAATCGTTCCAATAATAACCACCCCGTTTGGAAGAATCATCCACTTAAACCGATAATTAAGTCCTGCAACAATAAATGCCGCGAGAAACATAATTCCGCTAAGTGCCACGACGACTTTCTGCTCACCTTCCGATTCTTTTGCATTAAGA
Source organism: Pseudobutyrivibrio sp. (assembly GCA_024693775.1). GTDB lineage: Bacteria > Bacillota > Clostridia > Lachnospirales > Lachnospiraceae > Pseudobutyrivibrio. The sequence goes on along the minus strand of JAILKL010000048.1, from coordinate 7,502 downwards.
CGCTTTTTCAGAAGAGTAGGATTTTTAAACATCATAACAATCCCGGCCATAAACATCGGTACAAACAAAATAATGATCAATAACCATCCATTTGGGTAATATATCGTTCCAGCAGGAACAAAAAGAAGTAAGCCTACTATCAGCAAACCAACCATGAACTTAATAATTGCCTGCAAGAATATTTTTTTAGTCATAATTTGATTTCTCTCCAATTTGTCGTCGCTGACAATTTCATTGTTTGGTCAGCAGTAAGTCATAATTTATTGCCTCTTTATTATATCAAAATCAATTTAAGCTTCATAGAATAAGCTGTCCTGGCAGACAAATAGTATTTTTGTAAGCATTTTATCCTACTTCACTTGCAGCGATACCTCCCACATAGAGGCATACTTTCCATTCTCTCCAACAACCCTATTTATACCATCCGGTAACTGCTCTATAAAACTGCAGTTTGCCTTACGGCAAGCATCAAGTATTTCCTCATCTGATGCCTCTGGTGCAGCAAAAAGTAAATTGTTTTTGATTGTATCATTAAACAAAAATACATCCTGATCAACAAGACTTATATTTGAAAGTACCTGCTCTGCATTAGCATTTACAAGTTCTTTTCCTCCAATCCTTATGCTTCCATTTTCTGGTTCATAATACTTTGTAATAAGGTTGAAAATTGTAGATTTTCCTGAGCCTGAATCTCCAACAATTGCTGTGATTTTATTTTCAGGTATATCAAAACTCATACCAGCAAGACCATAAGAACGAAGTGTCTGACTGCCTGTGAGATACTCTGTAATTGCGCTTACATTTTCCTCTCTGGCCAGATTTTTTTGCAGTTCCATACTTTTGGACCTGCCGGAATGCCTTAGCATTACCTGGTACGAATCCATTTCTGGCGAAGAATTAAACCCATATAAAAGCTTGAATTGTCACGTGATTAAAAGCTTTCTTGGAGGATATAAGCCTTTTCACGCCTTAATTCACCGCAACATACCTGTCCGCTCCATCGGTATCGAATATCGACCTGACTTTTTCCATCAAATTCTCAAGGATAATTTCGGTCCATCTTATGTGGACCCAAAATCTGCGTTCAAAAGCATAGATGAAACAGAAGACTTTCCAGAAATGAAGAAGCTTCTTTGGGAAATATGGAAATATGAGGGTTCTGCTTCATCTGCAGCACTTTTTTACGATGCCAAGGTCAGAGAAGCACTCTGCCTTATTTTTGAGCATCACAGAAAACTAAACGAAAAAACCAAAGCTACCATTTCTTCCACTGATACTCAGTTGCTTAATAGCCTTGGTCTTTATATAAATGATCATTTTGCCGAACTTTTCAGCAATGCCAAAGGATTATTGCCCCTTAGCTACAGGAAAGCCTTTCAGAAATCTCATTTTTAATCTCATCAATGCATTCCCTTGCATGAGGATTCTTTGTAGGAAAATCAAATAGTTTGTTAAGATACCCCTGCTCTAGTGCAACGGCTAGACTTCGTGGATAGACTAATTCAAACGCAAGAGCCAAGTGACCCACAATAAAGTCTGCCGGTGTTTTCTTAACATCACGAGTTACCGCCTGATGATTTCTAGCCTGTACCATGACTTCTGGGGAAACGTCCGAATTAAGCAATTCCTCTGTGGTGCAATTGTAAATTTCCTCCATAGGCGTTTCCACGTTTACTCTGAAAATATCAACCTTGTCAGCATCGCGCAAAATATTACAAAACATTGCTGTTCTTTCGTCAATATCTATGCGAATTCGAAACTTGTTGTGTTCCCTGATGGCAATTTCCACAAGCTCGTCCAGCTGACGACTATCTATGAAGCGCTCTATCAAGCGCTCATTTCCAAATAATAAATCTGCGCCAAACTGTGCATGATCTACAGATTTAGAATCAACAAATGTATCGTAAATACGAATCTGCTCAAATCTTCCCACATCGTGAAGCATTCCTGTGAGCCAGGCAATCTGCTGATCCTCTTCACATAAGTCGAGAGAACTTGCAATATCTCTACAAATCTCTGCCACCTTGTAAGTATGCTCAATCTTTAGGGCAATCTTTGGATCCTCCGGATTGTAGTTTCTGGTGTAGGCTGCAAATACCTGCTTAACCTTCTGCTCATCTACTATGAAACTGGCTGCAACTGCTACACTATCTTGTTCTTGTATATTTATATTTGACATTATTAATTCCTTCCAGGTTAACATTTTTTATTTCTTCACTCAACTCAAAACCAACTTACTTCCACAAGTATAATATAACAATTACATATAATCCAATTAGATATTGGTTCTTGTGGGCTTTTTCCTTAAGTTGCCCACAAGAAGTCATAGTCATTTTCTCCATTACAGTAAAAATAATAAATTCCAAAATTTACTGTAGCCATTTTTGTTAGTTCATACAGTAAGAATTGCAGATTTTAGAATTTACTGTAAGGATTCTAGGACCGCTACAGTAAGAAAAGAATGTCCTCATTTTTTACTGTAAAAAAAGTTCTCCAGAGAAAGCTAAATTACAGTAAATATGCCATATTTTTATTCTTTACTGTAGAGACACTGAAATCCCTACAGTAAAAAATAAAATCTCAAAAATTTACTGTACGAGAACGGCAAAACCAATACAGTAAAATTTTAAATTACAATATTTTACTGTAATTGCAGATTTTAGGCCAAAATAATCATCCAGCGCCACAAAAACTTTAACAGTTCTTGTGCCTCACAAGCTCTTTGCCCATACAAATACAAAAAGGCCCTGTGACGCCGCCAAACCAGGCAGATATCACAAGACCTATAACTACTCCTTTTCTCAACACTCTCCCCTAAGAGATCTCACTCAACCTATACAGCTTAGAATACTTTCCATTCTTTGCAATGAGCTTCTCGTGTGTGCCGTATTCAGAGATTCCCTTATTATCAATAACAAAAATCTGATCGGCGTTGCGGACGGTTTTTAGTCTGTGGGCAATCACTATCAGTGTCTTGTCCTTGACCAGCTCGTCGATGGCCTCCTGGATTGCCTTTTCGTTATCGGCATCTACAGATGCTGTGGCCTCATCCAGAATAACAATCGGTGCATCCTTCAAAAGGCATCTAGCAATGGAGATACGCTGTTTTTCGCCACCGGAAAGAGATGCGCCGCCTTCTCCAAGCACTGTATCAAAACCATTAGGAAGCTTTTCTATAAATTCCAAACATCTCGCCTTTTGGGCTGCCTCCATAACCTCTTCTCTAGTGGCATCCGGACGACTGATGGCAATGTTGTTGTACACTGTGTCCTGGAACAGGTAAACTCGCTGGAATACCATACTTATATGGTTCATCAAATCAAACATTGGCACATCTCTAATATCAACTCCTCTGATTTTGATACTGCCTGACTTAACATCCCAAAGTCTTGCAAGAAGGCTTGCGATTGTAGATTTTCCTCCTCCGGATGGCCCCACCAGGGCCACCATCTCATCCTTGCCCACCGAAAATGAAACATTTTCGATAACATTTTTATCATCATATGCAAAGGTAACATCTTCATACTCCACCTCTGCTCCGTTGTATTCCTCTGGGATTTGCATTACTCCGTTGTCTGCCATCTCAGTTTGTGAAAATACTTCGTCGATTCTATCTAATGAAGCTGCTGTCACTGTTAATCGTGTCATCTGTCCATAGAACGATTTCATGGAAACAATCGCATCAAACAAGAAAATAATTATACCTACAAAATAAGTATTTGATAAACCTCCAGTTATATATAGAAAAGAAGCAAATGCCAAAATTGCAGATGTTCCAATGCCATAAGCTAGATAATTTGCTGCCTCCCATGGGGCAAAATAATTCTCGAATTTAATATTTTCTCTACAATTCTTTTCAAAGCTCTCTGTTAAATCCTTGGATTTTTCACCTAGCAAATTGTAGGATTTGATGATACTGATGCCCTCCGCAAAATCAATCACCGCCTTTGCCTGATCTTCAGAGCATTTCTGTCTTACTGCTGAGTGCTCCATGGTGGTTTTCATTCTCAACCTACCGATTAAAATAAACAGGCCAACAAAAATCAAAGAAATAAATCCAATCCGATAGTCGATATAAAACATCATTCCAACCATCATTATCTGAGAAACGATGAAAGCAACAAGCTCTCCCAACACCGTCATGCAGTTTTCCTCAATAAATGCCATGTCAGTAGAAAGAACCGAGCTGATTTTTCCAATATTTCCCTCTGTAAAATATCCCATAGGAAGCTTACGCAAATGCTCTCCCAGCTCCATACGCATATCCGCAAATACCATAAACCCAGCGGCCGACTGTAATACATTAGTCAAATGCTCAAACAATGCCTCTAATAGCACTGCGGCAAAAATCCCTACTCCCATGTATAAACATTTTCTTTCATCCATAACCCCATCTAAAAGGTAGGTTATGCCTATAAAACAAATGAACATTGGGACCTTCATCAAAAATCCTTTTATCAAAGCAGTTAAATACGACCAGCGAATTCTCGCCTTGTATCGTCCTGTCTTATTGACAAGTCTATGCATTATCTCAATCATGCAATACCTCCAATCTTCCAAGAGCTGGCAGATACAGACGACTGCCACAAGCTATTGTACTCCGGACATTTTTCTATTAGTTTTTCATGATTGTCGGTGGCAATACATATACCATTCTTCATCACGCAAATCTTGTCTGCATTTTTAATAGTAGATAATCGATGGGCAATTACTAAAACAGTCTTGTCCTTCATGATTTCCTCGATAGCTGCATTCATCTTCTCCTCATTTTCAGGATCCATAAATGCAGTGGCCTCATCTAACACGATAATTGGTGCATCCTTTAAAAGTGCACGAGCCAATGCAATTCGCTGGCGCTCTCCACCTGAAAGCATCTTTCCAGAATCCCCTGCCAAAGAATCCAGTCCTTTTGGCAATCTATCTAAGAACTCCTGACACTGCGCACGTCTGGCTGCATCCTCTACCTGCTCTCTTGTGGCATTTGGATTGCCAATCAAGATATTTTCATATAAAGAGGTGTTAAACAAAAATTGCTCCTGCGCCACGTAGGCCACCTTGTTGTTTAGCTCTTCTAATGACATATCTGAAATGTCCTGGCCTCCAATCATTATCTTGCCGCCATTTAAATCATAGTAGTGAACTAGAAGTTTAGCCAAAGTAGATTTACCGCTGCCTGATTCACCCACAAGAGCTGTTGTTGTGCCAGCCTTGAAGGAAAGGTTTACGCCGTGAATCACTTCTTTGTCGTCATATCCAAAGTGTACATCCTTGAACTCTACATCAAGATTTTTTCCAGCGAACTTGTGATTATTGCTCTTTAAAGGCTCATGCTCTAATAGCTTTTCTAGCTCATCAATTTTATAATTGAGCTGAGGAATGACTCCTCCAAAATTCATAGCCTTCATAATAGAAGGTCCCACTGCAAAAGACATGCAAATCAAAAGCACAAGCTTTTCCAAGGTGATGGTGCCATGAAGAACCATAATGGATCCCACTGGCATGACAAACATAACAATACATGGAAAAAAGCTCATATAAATAGCCATCCATGGCCAGCACTCCTTGTACCAATCAAGTGTGAAATCTCTGTAGGAAATAATCTTATCCTTGAATGATTTGTAAGACTCACCATCCTTGTTAAATACCTTAACCACTTCCATGCCGTTAACGTACTCAATAATTGTGTTATTCATGTCTGCTGCTGATTTATAAAAAGCATCCATTTTTCCCATGCCGCTTTTCATCATCATAGTCATGGCAATCATGCCAATAATAATAGGAATGAACGAGAGCAAACCCAATCTAAAATCAATAACAAACATAATTATCATGACAAGAAGCGGCACAAACACATTTGCGATCCCCTCTGGAATGGCGTGAGCCAGCAAAAGCTCAATTGTCTCAATATCGTCATTAAAAATCTTTTTGATTTTACCTGTTCCAATTTCCTCAATATTGCCTAGAGGCTGCTTTTCCAATTTTCCCTGTAAGGCCACTCTAAGATTTTTCAAAACGTTAAAGGCGCAAATATGTGAATAGCAAAGACCTTTAATATAAAGCAGCGCATACAAAACCTCGCACACCAGCACTCCTACCACTCTTGTAAAAATATAGCTGCCATCCAATACCTCATGTCGGCAAATTGGTGCCAAAATCTGGTATAAAAGAAAATATGGAATAACGCTAAATATTACTCCAGCCACCATTAAAAATGCAGCTAGCACAGTGTATTTTTTATATTCTCCGACATATGGAGATACTTTTTTAAACATATGATGCCCCCTCTTTAAGCTGCAATAGCCATATCATCCTTTTTTTCAAGATGCTTTCTAAGTATTAAATATCCCAAGTAAGCTCCACCTACCGATAACGCAAATACGATAACTGTAGCAATTACCCCCATTACTCCCTCTGTATACTTAATCATGGCGTTCATTGCTTCCTCTGTCTGGCCTCTTGAAATCCACTCTTGTCTATAGCTATCAACAAAGAACCATGAAGGGACAATTGCACCCCAGGCCTGGCCTACATGGAAAAGTCCAGATGCTATAGCCACCTTATATACTGGTGGATTGCTCTCTCTAGAAGCAACTAAGTCTGATAACAGAGCACCAACCATAGAAGTAATTACCCATGGCAAATATCCCGCTCCAACCATTGAAAACAGAATCATGCTTATAGCCTGCATAACCATAAACTGTCCAAACTTTCCAATTTTTCTACTCATAAAGAAGAAAATTGAGCCAGTGAAGAATCCGCATATTCCACAACTGATTGCGTGGCCAAATGGACCTAAAGGCATAATGACAACCATTGAAATCATGTAAAAAATCATGTACAAGGCTGACAGCAACGCTATCATTATTACGTCCTTAATTTTTAATTTTTTCATTACATCTACCCTCCTGCATTTTAATAAATATATTGTTTAATTTGGATAATGTGGCTTCATTCAGATGAAAATCATCCTTTATTTCACCTTCATCCAAAAATACTACCCTGTTTGCAATGTGCCTTATAAATTCATAATCATGAGAAATCACAAGAACTCCAGCGTCCTTACTTAATTTCTTTATCTCACCTACAACATTGTGCATAGAATACACGTCCAGCCCGCTGGTAGGTTCATCAAAAATAATCAAATCTCTGTCACACAGCAACGCCATGGCAATCTGTAGCCTCTGCTTTTGTCCGCCGCTTAAATCAAATGGATGCTTGTTCCTATAGGGCATCAAGTCCAAATAATCAAGGCATTTCTTAATCCTGTTCATGTCATTATTGACAAGAAGCAATTCGTTAAGAACAGAAGTTCCAAAAAGCTGATAGTCCGGATCTTGCATTATAAAAAATGGAAGATTCTTTGTATTCAAATCCCCATCAGTGGGCTTATAGGTCTCACATAAAAGCTTTGCCAAGGTGGTTTTTCCAGCACCATTACTTCCCACCAGTACTGTAATCTCACCTCTATGTAGCTTTAGATTCACATCCTTTAAAATATGCTT
>JAILKL010000039.1 GCA_024693775.1 Pseudobutyrivibrio sp. | reverse complement strand
AAGCTCTAGAAGCACAGAAGTGAATTACATAGCCAACTGGCATGCCGAGCCATGGACGGCGAGGCAAATGCCAGCTGAACATGGACGTGAATCTGGCATGGTGCCAGTTGGCTAAGTAATTTACTTCGTCTTGCTTCTTGGGCTGCACGACCAATGAGAGAGCCTGTGTGGTGCATACCTTCTTGACCCTTCTAGAGACAGACTAAGAGTGTCTGCTTTGTACGGACATTCCCTTCGAATAGTAAAACGCGGCAGAAGTACACCCATACCTACTCGATTTTGCCCATTAAGAGAATCCAAAATTTTTCTCAAATTGTTTTAAAGGTGGTGGCAGGGCCTTGGGGCTGAGGGGGCGGCGGCCTTTTATTTGTACAGAGGCTGGGGCGTGGGAATTAAAGGCTGGAAGTTGACGGGGGTTATTGATATTATAGAGGCATGGTGAATTCTAAGTATGAGTTAATAATACGGGAAATTAAAAAGGGGATTAACAGTGGTGAGTACGACGTGAATACGAAGATACCGTCGGAAAATCAGCTGGCGGAAAAATTTGGTGTTAGTAGGCAGACTGTTCGAAAAGCTTTAGCGCAATTGATTGACGATGGCTATTTGTATGCGGTTCATGGAAGTGGTACTTTCGTGGCAGAGCGTAGAGTGAAGAGGGGGCACAGTAAGAATATAGCTGTTGTTTCGACATATATGACTGACTATATTTTTCCAAGAGTTATTCAGGGCATCAATCAGGTGCTGGATGAAAATGGTTATAGCATTATTTTAAAGACTACTAATAATTCAAGGAAGGGCGAGGCCTGGTGTATGGAGGAGCTGCTTTCCAAGAATATAGATGGCATGATTATAGAGCCTAGTCAGAGTGCTATTAGCTGTCAGCACCAGGTGCTTTATGATCAGATGGATGCTATGGGCATTCCTTATGTTTTTATCCAGGGCTGTTATGAGTCCATGATGGATAGACCACATGTAATGCTTGACGATGTGGAGGGTGGCCGTTTGATTACGGAGCATCTTTTGAAACTGGGACATAAGAGGATTGCAGGTATTTTCAAGGCCGATGATAGTCAGGGCATTTTGAGACATAAGGGCTATGTAAAGGCTTTGGCTGCGGCAGGGATAGCTTATGATCCGGATTTGGTGATTTGGTACCATACAAAGGATAGGAATATCAAGCCTATGGAGGGCCTGACTAGAATATTAGAAAGTGGTATATCCTGCCATGCAGTTGTATGCTATAACGACGAGATTGCAGCTGATGTTATAAAGGGCCTTACGGCTATTGGTAGAAATGTGCCACATGATATTTCAGTTACTGGTTTTGATAATTCTCTGCTTAGTCATAGTAAGGGAATTACCACTATTGCACATCCACAGGAGGAGCTTGGAAAGAGGGCTGCAGAGACCTTGATTGGTCTTATCGATGGAAGCATTACAAGAGGTGAAGCCCATGTACTACTTGAGCCAGAATTAGTGGAAAGAAAGAGCTGTTTCTAGAAAAATATCTAAACTTGTACATGGTTGAGGGTACTTGTACATGCCCGACAAAACCCTGTAAATTCAATAAAAATTATTTTTAAAATACAACTTGTACGGCTGAGTGTACAAGTTGTATTCTTTTATGTAGAGAAACAATTTTTTTATTTTCATTTATTTGGAGGGAATAATCAATGAAAACACAGCTCAATTACAAGTTTTGGTTCTGCACAGGTTCTCAGGATCTCTATGGAGATGAGTGCTTATCACATGTTGCAGCACATTCAAAGGAAATCGTAGATTGCTTAAACAAGTCTGGCAAGCTTCCTTTCGAGGTTGTTTGGAAGCCAACAATGATTACAAATGAGGTAATCAGACGTACATTTAACGAGGCAAACAATGATCCAACATGTGCTGGTGTTATTACATGGATGCATACATTCTCACCTGCAAAGTCATGGATCCTTGGACATCAGGAGTACAGAAAGCCACTTTGCCATTTACATACACAGTACAATCGTGAGATTCCTTACGAGACAATGGATATGGATTTCATGAACGAGAATCAGGCAGCTCACGGTGATAGAGAGTATGCTCATATCCTTTCACGTATGGGTATCGAGAGAAAGACAATCGTTGGATACTGGCAGGATCCAGAGGTTCAGGAAGCTCTTGGATCATGGATGCGTACAGCAGTTGGTGTTGTAGAGTCTAGCCACATCCGTGTTATGAGAGTTGCTGATAACATGAGAAACGTAGCTGTTACAGAAGGTGATAAGGTAGAGGCTCAGCTTAAGTTTGGTTGGGAAGTAGATGCTTACCCAGTAAACGAAATCACAAAGTCTGTTGATGCTGTTTCACAGTCAGATGTAAACGCACTTGTTGATGAGTACTATGACAAGTATGACATTTGCCTTGAGGGTAGAGATCCAGAGGAGTTCAAGAAGCACGTAGCTGTTCAGGCTAAGATCGAGCTTGGATTTGAGAGATTCCTTGAGGAGAAGAATTACCAGGCAATCGTTACTCACTTTGGTGATCTTGGTTCACTTCAGCAGCTTCCAGGTCTTGCTATTCAGAGACTTATGGAAAAGGGCTATGGTTTCGGTGCTGAGGGTGACTGGAAGGTTGCAGCTATGGTACGTCTTATGAAGATCATGACAACAGGTATGAAGGACGCTAAGGGTACTTCAATGCTTGAGGATTACACATATAACCTTGTAAAGGGTAAGGAAGGTATTATCCAGGCTCACATGCTTGAGGTTTGCCCAACAATCGCTGATGGTCCTATCCAGATCAAGTGCCAGCCACTTTCAATGGGTGATAGAGAAGATCCAGCACGTCTTGTATTCCAGGCAAAGGAAGGCAAGGGTATTGCTACATCACTTATCGATCTTGGAGATAGATTCCGTCTTATCATTCAGGATGTTGATTGCAAGAAGGTAGAGAAGCCACTTCCAAAGCTTCCTACAGCTATCAACTTCTGGACACCACAGCCAGACTTCTACACAGGAACAGAGGCATGGCTCCTTGCAGGTGGTGCACACCACACAGCATTCACATATGACCTTACAGCTGAGCAGATGGGTGACTGGGCAGCTACAATGGGTATCGAGGCTGTTTACATTGACAAGGATACAAAGATTCGTGACTTCAAGCGTGACCTTGCTCTTGGAAACCTTGTATACAGAAAATAGTCATAGGTAAAATTTGTGCTACGAAATCGTAACTTATTTGATGGCACAGAAAATAGATTTTATCTAAAATATATACTGTGAAAATCACAGAAAAAGTATTGGGCAGGCACATAAAGCTTCATTTATGTGCCTACTGGAAAGAAAAGGAGAATCAGAAATGAAATTATTTGTTGATACTGGAAAAATTGAGGATATTAGAAAGGCAAACGACCTTGGAGTAATCTGCGGTGTTACTACAAACCCTTCACTTATTGCAAAAGAGGGTGGACGTAGCCAGGAAGAGATTCTAAAGGAAATCGCATCTATCGTAGATGGCCCTATCTCAGGAGAGGTAAAGGCAACAACTGTTGATGCAGAAGGCATGATTAAGGAAGGACGTGAGATTGCAGCACTTCATCCAAAC
>JAILKL010000028.1 GCA_024693775.1 Pseudobutyrivibrio sp. | reverse complement strand
CTAGAAGCACAGAAGTGAATTACATAGCCAACTGGCATGCCGAGCCATGGACGGCGAGGCAAATGCCAGCTGAACATGGACGTGAATCTGGCATGGTGCCAGTTGGCTAAGTAATTTACTTCGTATTGCTTCTTGGGCTGCACGACCAATGAAAGAGCCTGTGTGGGGCATATCTTGTTGAACCTTCTAGAGAAATAATACGATTGTCTGTTTTGTACGGACAGTCCCTTCGAATAGTAAAACGCGGCAGAAGTACACCCATACCTACTCGATTTTGCCCATTAAGATAATTCATAATTCTTCTCGAATTGTTTTAGAGGAGGGTGCAGCTGGGGGATGGTCTCCGGGGAGGGGAGATTTTAGAAATAAAAAAGCTAGTCGGGCTCGGATTGGAACCACGACTAGCTGTGTGTTTATGTTTAGATTATTTGTTTGAGCGTCTCCAGATGTGCATTGCCTCGGCTTCTTTGATGAGCTCGTCGCGGAAGTCTGGGTGAGCTATTCCGATGAGCTGCTCTGCACGCTCCCATGCTGAGAGACCCTTGAGGCATACTTTACCGTACTCTGTAACAACGTAGTGTGTGTTTGCACGAGTATCAGTAACGATAGAACCTGTTGCAAGTGTTGGACGAATACGGCTCTTTACCTGACCATCCTTTGTTGTGAATGTAGATGATAGGCATACAAAGCTCTTTCCGCCCTTTGAAAGGTAAGCGCCAAGTACGAAATCAAGCTGTCCGCCTGCACCAGAAATCTGCTTTGTGCCAGCTGACTCTGCATTGATCTGACCATATAAATCGATGTCTACTGCATTATTGATAGAAATAAAGTTGTCTAGTGCTGCAATAGAACGAATGTCGTTTGTGTAATTTACAGGTGCACTCATAAGCTCTGGGTTTTCGTCCATGTAATCGTACATCTTCTTTGTACCTGCGCCGAATGCATATGTCTGACGGAATCTGTCGATGTTCTTCTTTGAGCCGTTGATCTTGCCTGCTTTTGCAATGTCTACGAATGCATCAACGTACATCTCTGTGTGAACACCTAAATCCTTTAGGTCAGAATCAGCAATCATTGCACCTACTGTGTTTGGCATACCGCCGATACCAAGCTGTAAGCAAGCTCCGTTTGGAATTTCCTCTACGATAAGCTTTGCAACTGCCTTGTCTACCTCTGTAGGAGCACCACCTGCTCCCATTTCAGGCATAGCTGGGTTTGAACCCTCTACAATGGCATCAACCTGAGAAATGTGAACTCCTTCTTCAAAACCACCAAGACAACGTGGCATGTTTTCATTTACTTCTACAATGACGTGCTTTGAGTTTTCAATTGCAGCCATAAGATGAGAAGCGTTTGGTCCAAAGTTGAAGTAACCATGATTGTCCATTGTTGTAGTAGTAATCATGAGTACGTCGTTTGGCTCAACATGTCTTCTGTAGTATCCAGGAAGCTCTGAATATCTAATAGATGCATAGTATGCGCATCCTCTAGATATAAGCTTTCTTTCGATACCACCCATATGCCATGAGTTCCAGCAGAAGTGCTCTCCAGCATCCTCTCTTTCAAAAATAGCTGGTAATTTCATAAGGATACCACCACGTACCTTTACGTCGCGTAGTTCATCTGTACGTGCTGCTAACGCCTTATCCAATGCATCTGGTGTACCAGTACACCATCCATAATCTACCCAATCCCCACTTTTAACTACCTTTACAGCCTCAGCTGCTGTAGTTAATTTTCTTTGATATTCAGCCTGAAAATCCATAATAACCTCCGCTCGTTAAAAAATTATCAATGCCCATATTCTAACACTTATTGAGTTTTTCTTCAATCCCAAAGAGTGGTATACTAAATAAAAGCACACTAGGAGGTATGACTATGGCAAAACAAGAAATTGAAGTTGCTGGTGCTAAGAGGCAAATAAAGATTACCCCTTTTGAGCATCACACAAAATATCACGAAACGGATATGCAGGGAATCATCCATACATCCAACTACACTAATTGGCTAGAGGATGCCAGAATGAATCTAATGGAGCAAATGGGTCTAGGCTTTAAACAGATGCTGGATATGGAGATAAGCTCTCCTATTCTATCCCAGTCCATTGAATATCGCAGTCAGGTAAAATTTGATGAAACCATTGTAGTAGACACCAAATTAGTATCTTATGATGGACACGAGATGGAAATTGCATATCGTATATACGATAAAAAAACTGGTGAGGATCGTGCTGTGGCAAAGAGCACTCATTGCTTTGTAAATAAATCTGGCATTCCTATTTCTATGAAGCGCGCCTACCCAGAGCTAGATACAAAATTCTTTGAATTTAAATAACCTGTAAAAAATTAGGTACCTTAGCAGCTAGTACAATGTTACTAGCTGCTTTTATATTGTCTTCATTGTCATCAAAAAATATATCTGCATCAAAGGCCCTAAGCACCTCTGTCTTTTCCATTCCACCTAAAAAATGTGCCTCATCTATACGAACACCCCAATATCTAAAGGTGCGTATAACTCGCTCATGTGCCGGCGCACTCCTGGCTGTAACAAGTGCTGTGCGTATAGGCGAATCTTCGATATCATATAAGCTCTGTATCTTTGAAATCAAAGAAAGTAGGTTGGCAAAAGGCCCTCTTTTAAGAGGCTCAAAGGCCCTGACCTTTTCGTGCTCTCCGAAGGCCTCCAATCCCTCCTTTTGAAATATACACTCTGACTCACTATCAAAAAGCACACAATCCCCATCAAAGGCTATTCTAATCTGAGATATTCTCTCATCCCTGCCCTCATATCTAGTAGGAATCAACGCGGCCGCAACGCCAGCCTCAATAGCCTTTCTAACATCCCTTTCGTTAACTGACAAATACAAATCAACTCCATAAGCACCTAAATATGGAATGATACTGCCACCGGTGGTAAGAGCCGCCCTTGTAATATCCAGCCCATAATATTCGATAGAATTAAATATTCTAAGAGATGAATCTGCAGAATTCTGGCTCATAATAATAACCTGACAAACAGGCTCATCCTGAAGCTTATTAAGATTTAAAAAGGCCTCAATCAAACTAAAGGCAGGCCCCTTTTTCAGTACCTCAGACTCATGCTCTACCTGATATTTAACATAATCTCTGGCACCACCATTACAAAAAATCTCATTTTCAAATTCTAAATCAAACAAAGCCCTAGTACTAATTCCAATGGTCAAAATATTTTCTTTCATAGCGGCCTCCTTTACCTGCCACACTTTTATGGTCACCATAATAATAATTCATTCAGGAGTCCCTATTTAGTCCCACCTTTCGCTTGGCAAAAATAAAGCCCACATTAAGTGGGCTTCATTCAAAATCTTTATTTTATTGTTTAGAGCTAAGTTCCATAAGAAGATTGATAAGATCGATATCTGAGTCCTGAACTCTGAGGTTTGTTTCGATCTTTTCTCCATTTGGGTCGGTGATTGCTATTTCTATAACGGAACCAGGTGTCATGGCTTTACCACGTGCTGCTTGAAAGAATGGTATGAGCTTTGGATGGTTGGCGTTAAATTGAGCTGCTGCACTCTTTACTTTAAATAAATCTGCTGGATTAAATCCCATGATATTTCTCCTTTATTGCAATAATTTCTCTTATTATAACATTTCTTTAATCCCTATGTGCTACAAATACTTTTTTATTATAGCGCGTAACTCCTCTTCCTTAATTGGCTTTGCCAGATAGTCAGAAAAGCCTAGTCTCTTGTACTCTTCCTGTGCACCTACTACTGCATTTGCTGTTTGCATGATTATAGGCGTCTTTTTATTGACGCTGTCTGGATGGTTTTTAATAGCCTCTAAAACCTCGATACCATCAATTCCAGGCATCAGATGGTCTAGGAATATGATGTCATAGCGATTCTTTAATATTTTATCTATAGCGTCAGAACCGTTATTAGCGTATTCCAGCTTTAGGTTTGTATTCTTCAAAAGCATGGCAAAAACACGCAGGTTGATGGCTACATCATCCACTATGAGTATTTTTCCAACAAAGTCGAATACCTCATTTCTATCAGCCACACGACGATCTCCATTTGGTCCCATAGAAAAGTCGCCACATGGCTCCACAGAACGAATTCCCTGTGGGATGACTACCGTAAATACGGTACCTTTTCCATATTCACTCTCTACAGAAATTTCTCCATCCATTAAATCTACCAGCTGCTTTGTGATGGTAAGCCCCAGGCCTGTTCCCTCTATTTTATTTTGATGGAACTCTCCTACTCGTCTAAAGGAATCGAATAGATATGGAATGTTTTCCTCCTCCACACCAATTCCTGTATCCATTACCTTTACGATTAAAAGTAGCCTGCCTTCCTTTATCTTTCCATCCACAGATAGAGTCACTCTACCAGCAGGTGTGTACTTTACAGCATTGGTCAAAAGATTTGTAATGACCTGAATAACTCTTTCCCTATCACCATATAGCTTTGATGGTAATACATCGCTCATATCCACCTCAAAGGATAGACGATTTGCCTTTGCGCGGGGGCGTACTAAAGAATAGCACTCTCGCACCATATTCATAAGATCATACTCATCATTTTCGATTGTAATTTTGCCTGCATTTACCTTGGCTAAATCCAATACCTCATTTACTATTCCTAGCAAATAGTTACCTGCACCATTTACGTCTCTGGCATAATCTAGTATTTGTTCCTCGTGGCTCTCCCGAAGAATCATTTTATTCATACCTAAAATTGCATTAATAGGTGTTCTCATTTCATGAGACATTCTTGTCAAAAATGCTGTGCTGGCATTTTGAGCCTGTACTGCAGCATATTTTTCACGCTCTGTATTTCGAATATCCTTTAATGCCCTGAGATAAGACATGATAATGAGGAATAATAGTCCAAAGCAAATCACCTCTCCATTCATGGTGATTGGACTGCGGATATAGTAATCGTATATCTGATATGCACCAGCTACTAGAGCCACAATAATTCCAATAAACTCTGGCCAGTAGGACTTTATTGCACCTGTGACAAAATCTCCTATCACTGTCACTAGATAAAAGGCAAAGGTAAAGGATATCAATATAAATGAATAAACAAGCGTATCTATTAAATCCGCCTTGCCTGACATTTGCAGAGTTATTCCAATCAAAGCCTCCACTATTACAAGAACACATACCATTAAATATACAATTCTAAACTTGCCATTTTGCAAGCAATCAAAATACAGTGCAATGGCAAATGGAATCATTATTAAACTAAGGTAAGTCATGTTGGAAAGCATTGAAAAGTTTGGAGCTATAAATTGGCGGCATTCGCTTTCTGCTATTACCCAAACACCAGCAAAGAATACAGCCCATCCAGCAAAAAGCAAGGACAGATTTTTCTTGTATAAATACTTTGCAAGCAATCCAACAGTAAATGCACTGGCACCAAATAATAGCATGAGAAGTGCGCAAATTAAGGATTTCCCCTCTGTGCTAAATGCTTTGTAGATGATTGCATTTTGAGTGCCTATTTCAAAACTATCCATTACGCCAGAGTAATTATTGTCTCCGATAAATTTGATCTGAATAATTTTGCCCGTATCAGATGGATGTATTGGAATAAACATAATTGCACCAGCACTATCTTTTCCAAATGGTCTGCTTTCCGCTGTGCTATATGAATATCTAAGCTCACCATCTACATAGGCTAATATGTCCTGCTTTGCAGAATTAAAGGACAGATATAAATCTGTATTAGAAATGTCTTTGACGGTCTTTTCGATTACTATTTCACCATCCTCGTCCGCCTGGACTCGCGTAGGTGGAACAATCTCTTCTCTTGTACCATCATCATTTATTTTTGTCCATCCGCTGTTATAATCATAAATCGTATTATCAGTAAATGAACGCTCGTCTGGGAACATAGTCTCGCCCCAGATAAAAATCCCAGCAAAAATAATAATCAAAATGATACCAACACCTAGTATCATCTCATACATAAATGCACTTGTTTTCTTCATACTCTTCCCCTAATGTAAACCATTATCCAATGTAACAATTATACTTCAAAAGCTTTTATTTACAATGAATTCTATTAAATTGTCACACATTGTTTAAACTTTTTTAGGACATTGTTTGAACATAATGCGATGTTATAATTATCCTCAAAGCTAATGTTTTGTAAAATAATGGGAGGTCTTTATGGCAACCACAGAACAAATTGCAAATGAATATTACGAAAAGGGTATGGCGCAGGTTTTCAATAACAATATTGAGCCTGGCATTGATAATTTGAACATGGCCCTGAGCATATATGATGAAATAGGCTATGAGGCCCAATACATAATGGCTATGCGTGGCCTAGCCATTGGCTACGGAATATTGGGCTATGATTCAAAAATGCTTTCAAAATGCTTAAACGGTCTGCAGTTTGCTGACAAGCATTCTATTCGCGGTGCAAAGCATTTTTTCTACACCACAATCTGTAATCGCTATATGCTTTTAGGTGACTACGATGGCGCTATCGCATATGGGCTAATGGCCATGCAGGATATAGAAAGCTACGGTCCAGAATTTGAAAATCCACCTAGTGCATATCTAGTCGTATATTTGAATCTTTGCTATTGCTACATCAATATTCACAGATATAATGAGGCCGAGCTTTATTTTAAACGCGCCTGCGACATTACAAAAAAGAATGATATGAATCATCATGATTTTACTTTAAAGGTGCTAAATGCAAGACTACATCTAGCCTCCGGAGATCAGCAATTTATCATTGATAATACTGATGATTTAATGAGCTGCGTAAAGAGCCTGCAGGTTACCATTCAGGATTATCTTCAGGATTTATATATGCTCTGTGACACCTTCCTTCTCATGAATGATTATGACCATGCTATTGCTGTAGCACAAAATCTTAAAATGGCTGCAGACGGCGCCTTAGATAATTCACTTATGCTAAAGCTTGAATCTGCAAAATTATTTATGAGAATTTATAAGAAAGAAAATGACATGGTTAAATACCACGAAGCATGCGTAGTTTATGCGGAAACTGCCATTGAATTAAACGATGCTCAGACTGAAAAAAAATTGCTGGACATGGACACTTCAATTGCATTGTCTATTGCAGATACACCTATTGATTTGTTATAAGATATTTATAAAATACCTGTGGGAGAAAGGCCAGGCATTATGCCTGGCCTAAAAATATGAAAATGAATCTAAAAAAACATCTAAAACTAAAAATTTGTGTTACACTCTTGTTTCTACTAATTATAATCGCCAAAATCGAGGTCGATTATAATCCGGCAGTTCGAGTTCTTCTCTCTGTTGTTACCTTCTCAGAAAAGACACTTCAAAATCCAAACTACCTGGCCTACAACATAGACCTAATGGACTTTTTCCAGAACTACGCAAATGCGGATGTTGATTACTTCGGAAATATGTACCTAAAAAAGGTAAAAGGCTTTCCATATTCTGTCAGTGGCAATATTTCAGGAAAGCGCTCCTGCGACCAAAAGAAGTTCTCCTGTGAATCCGACATGAACGTACTGGTATTAAAGGTTGGAGAGCTAGACGCCTACGCAGATAACGACACCGTTTATGTGGTGGCTCCTATGCTTGGAGACATAGCCTACGGCTTTGATACAAACGAAAATCTATTTGTAAAGGGTCCTGATTTTTCAAATGATTTGGACCGCGAATGGATACATGATAATGCAGCAAATATTTTCCACTTTATAAATAGTATCGAAATTGTGGATGCAAAGGATTCCTACACCGATGATAGTGGAAAAACCTCTGAGGGCTATGACCTGATTATTCCAGCCGGCGAAGGCGATTTTATTTGGGAGCTTTTAGGAATGGATGCCCCTACAAAGGACATTAAATGCACTCTTTATCTAGATGACCACCTATGCGCCACAAAGATTGTATTTGATCTATCTAATAAAAATGAGGGTTCCACCCTTACTATTTCAGGTGACAGCCTAAGCACAGCCACTCTTTATATTCCTCTTCCTGATAATGAGGCTGCCACAGTAGTAGTAAAAAGAGATGGCTCTGTAAAATACACTAACGCATTTACGAACCACGTTGAATACAACAATAACATCGGTCACACCTACACAGCTGATTTTGATGTAATGATGAACTTTGTTGATGATGGAATGAAAACAGATGTGCAAAACGTAGTATTCCAAAAGGATAGTGAAGTTGTCCTTGAAGGCTACTGCAATGCCAGAATAAAAAAAGAAGACAATATGGATGATGTCTTCAAAAATGTCGATACTGATTTTTCTCAAGTAGAAGTAATAGATTGGGCAACAATAAAAAATGACATCGCCCCATTCGTGGACGATGTCATCAATCAAGCTAAGAAAAATACAGATATATTTGATTTTCTAGATTAATCCTCATCTTCTTCAAAACTACCTAAGACTTTGTACAGTAACTCGTATAAAGTCTTATTTTCTTCTGGAGATATGTTAACACATTTTCCCATTTTGCCAGGTATACTAAGTGCTTCCTCCCTTAAATCTTCACCCTCTTTTGTAAGAGTAATGATAAGATTTCTCTCATCATCCTTTGAACGACTACGCTTTACATAGCCCTTTTGCTCCAACTTCTTTAAAACTGGTGTAAGTGTGCCTGAGTCAAGGAATAGCTTGTCGCCTAATGCCTTTACAGTAATTTCTTTTTCTTCCCAAACAACCATCATAGTGATGTATTGTGTATAAGTTAAATCAATTGGATCCAGGTATGGCTTGTATCGCTTTACGATCTCCTTTGAGCATGCATAAAGTGGAAAGCATAGCTGGTTACAAATTTTCAAACGGTCGTATTTATCTCCCATGAATATCACCTCTAATTAAAGATTTTTTGATATGAAGTCTTTAAGTGTTTCCTTTGGTACGAAACCAACATTCATATCAACCTTGTTTCCATCTTTTAATACTACTACTGCAGGAATATTCATGATTCCATATTCGCGAGCTAAATCTGGGTTTTCATCTGTATCAACAGCGTAGAAGTGTGCATCTGTAAGCTCCTCAGAAACCTCCTCTAAAACTGGTGCAAGCATCTTGCATGGTCCACACCATGTTGCATTGAAATCAAGTACTGAAATACCTGACTTGTCCATAGACTTGAATTCGTCCTGTGTAATCTTCTTTACCATAATAAACTCCTTTCGATTATAAATATTCTTAAATAATTTTCTATTATTGCTGAGCCTTTTTAAGCTCTGTTAAATATGAAACGGCAGAGAGTGCAGCGACATTTCCCTCACCTGCTGCCTTTATATATTGATATGGAGTACCAGTGATATCTCCACATGCATATAATCCCTTTATGTTTGTAGCCATAGAACGATTTACCTTTACATGATTTCCATCCATCTCTAATCCTGGAACAAGCTGTGAAGGTGCAATCTGTGTTCTTAATATAAATATACCATCAGCTGTGTATGTTTCGCCATCAGTATTTAAAGCAAATTTTCCATCTGCCATCTCAATTGACGCTGGCTTTACATCCTTTATAACTGTAATGTTATTACCTAATGTACCATTATACTCGTATTGAGGTAAATATGTAACATGTTCAGCTCTCTCAGCTAAGAACTCTGCTTCCTCCTCGTCCTCTGCACTGTAGGCAACGATTGTAGCTGTTCTTCCCTTATATAAAGCGGCATCACATGTAGCACAGTAGCTAACTCCTCTACCAAGATTTTCCATCTCACCTGGGAATGGCTTCATAGCTGTCATACCTGCAGCAATGATAACTGAGCTGGCCTCGTAATCACCATTGTGACACTGGATAGCAAAATAACCACCCATAGAATAAACAGCGTTTACCTTGTCCTCTGTGATTTCTACGCCCATAGATGTGGCATGATTTAAAAATGCCTTTGCCATATCAGCACCAGACACGTTTGGTAAACCAAGATAATTCTGAATAGTGTGGGCCTTTGCTACCTTATCAGAAGAACCCTTGCCACCAAGTAATAAAACTGATTTATTTCTAACCTTTGCTGTAATAGCTGCCTCTAAGCCAGCAGGACCTGTACCGATTACAGCAACATCATATCTTTCCATTCTATTGTACCTCCTAAATCACAAAAATTGCGTACAACCAATCCGTATGATTGAATTGTACGCAATTTAATTTTGTTTGTCAAGGAGAAATTATGTTTAAATTGTAAAAGTTTCTGTGATTTCTTTCAAATCCTGAGATTTCTCTTCTGTTTCAGTAACTACCTTTACAACTCCATCAGACAAATTAGCTACGTCAGTAGCCTTCTCTGCAACTGTTGTAACAGCATTAGCTGCCTCTCCTACAGTTCTAGAAATCTGTTCTACTGAATTAGAAATCTCTGCTGTTGATGACTGAAGCTCACTAATCTTTCCATAAATTTCTTCCATCGCATCAGAGAAGCTCTGAGCATCAGCCTGATAATCATCTGCAATACCTAGGAATCCATCATAATCCTTTGCAACATCTGTCTCTAGGTAATTTAGAGTTCTCTGTAAGCACTGGCTCATGGCATTTACAGAATCCTTTACCTCTACTACAATCTGCATAATATCTGCAACTGTATCACTAGACTGAGTTGCCAAACCACCAATTTCTGATGCTACAACCGCAAAGCCTCTACCTGCCTCACCTGCTCTTGCTGCCTCAATTGAAGCATTAAGGGCTAATAGGTTTGTCTGGCTGGCAATATCCTGAATTGCTGCTGCAAGTGTATTAACCTTTTCTACAGCCTTAGATTTCTCTAACGCTTCCTTACCCTGCTCACTTATCTCTTCGTAGATTTTCTGTGTTTTATCGCGAGCTGAAATTGTGTCAATATGTACCTTATCTGCCTTTTCACTAATATCCTTAGCATGTGCTACTCCTGTCCTTGCTTCATCAGCAATAGCGTCAGCATTTTCTTTAATAACTGAAGTTCTCTCACTAATTACATCTGTTGTTGCAGATGTTTCTTCCATACTAGCAGCCAGCTCTTCAGAGGTTGCTGAGTTATCTGCATTAGCAGAATCAATTTCCATAGTGATATCCTTTAATCTAAGAGCATGGCCCTCTAGATCAACAGAAGTATCTGTAATCTTTCCTACAATCTCTCTAAGGTTTTCTTCCATAGAGCCAACAGCTCTAGCCATTACACCTGTCTCATCCTTATTCTTTTCAATTTTTGTAAGGCTTCCATTATCAGAGAAATCTAAATCACCAGTTCTCTTTATAACATTTGTAATAATAGTAATTGGTTTTGTAATTGAGTTAGCTGCATAAAGTCCAATTAAAATAACAACGACTCCTACAACAATCGACAATAAAAATCCCACATTTCTGATAGAATTAATCTCTGCCATAATGTCAGTATCATCGCCAACGCAAACTGTTACCCAGCCTACTGAATCTATAACCTTATATGCACTATATTTCTTTACACCATTTTCATCTACATAACTGGCAATATCAGCAGTCTTGTAATTTCCAGATGGAATCTGAGTTAAAAGCTCCTTGATAGTAGCATTTGCCACTTCTGTGCCAATTTTATCCTCTTTTTTGTGATAGATAAAAATACCATTTTCATCTACTACGTATAGATAGCTTGACTCAATGCCATTTAATCCCTTGCCATCTAAAATAGGCTTTAGCACTTCATAGTTTACCTGATCTACACCAGATGCATTAATTTCTGCCTCTACAATCTCCGCCCCTAAAGTGGCCAAATCCTGCATATTATGCTCATTTACTGATTGTATAGTACCCTTTGCACGAGGAATAATATATCCTACATTTAAAACGCAAAAAGCCAATACGCCAACAACAATCAGCATTAAAATTTTTACATAAATTGAATGAATGTTGATACTGTTTTTCTTTTTGTTTTCCATGGTAATCTCCTCACATAGTGCACAAAAACCCTATTAAACACATTAACTGATTGTTATATTGTAATTCCCATATATGTAAATTTAATGAAAAAAATTCGATAGAAAAACGAAAAAAGTCCCAAATCACAAGGATTTGGGACCTTTATAGCTTTATATTATTGCTGGAATAGCTTGTTTACCATATTTTCCTGGCTATCCATTTGATTCTTGAGCATTTGATTCTGCGCCTCTTTTACTACTGCGCTATTCTTGTACTCTGATACAGATTTTTCAAACTCAGCATCCTCTTTGCGTGCCTGAGCAGCTGTAAGATTTTCTTCAGTACTATTATTTACATTATAAGCTGCTGACAATCCATTAGTCTGGGCTCCTATTTGACTACGCATATCACTAACAGACGAATATGCTCCGTCCAAAGCCTCTGTGCTAATGCTATCTGCACTGGCACTAACATCAAAATTTTCTAGATCAGCCATGGCTGCCTTTGCATCTGTTTCTGTAATGGACATACTAGATGTACCAGTGTTTATATTGATGTCACCTGCAGTACCATCTAATAGATTCATTTCATTATAGGAAGCCTGGCTGATGGTCTGATTGATGGTGGCAACAGACTGCTCATTAGCCTCCTGTAAAATAGCTCTATCGCTTTCTGAATATAAACCATTCATGGCGCGAACAGTATTCTGCTCAATATCACCTAAGGAATCATTTATATTTGCCAAAGCACTATCTGCAATGTTGGCAGCGTCAATTCCATAGGAAATATTATTGCTACCTGCCGATAAGGATTTGGCCTCTTTCATAATTTGCTGTGTGATGGCCATAGCTGCTGCATCATCTCCAGCTGTATTTACTTTTTTTCCTGTGCTCAGTTCTTTTGAACTTTTGTCCTGTTGTTTCTGAGTCTCTTTCATCTGGTTTGCAGTGTTCTTGAACTGATAGCTGTTTAGTGTAGATTGAACTCTCATATAACTCTCCTCAATCTTAAAAAAACAATACATATCAACAATATTTTGCATTTTATAAGAGAATTATAACACTGCATTTTTTATTTGTCATCTGAATTTTAGGTGAAGGTTTATTCTGCCTCGATACTCTGAACAATAAAATCTGTACATCTATTAAGCCTTAGATTAAGGCTAGCACACTTTGGACATCTATCCTTGAACTCATGGCGAGTAAAGGTAGCTCCGCAATCCTTGCACTCTACTGTGGAATCCTTTACAGTGGCATCCACCTTTACCCCCTCTAGTGGAGTATTCTCACTCATAACCTGTAAATACTCTTCTATAATCTCTGGCACATAATCACACTGATCTCCAATGAGCAGATGAATTTTATCCACCTTTTTTACATTATTGGCCTCAGCCTGCTTCTTTACCAAATTAAAAACATATTCTGTAACTGCTAATTCATGCATCTGGCAGCTCTCCTTTTATCTATAAATTCTAATTGATAATTTTTTACATCGAATAGAGAATATTTTTACATAAAAATAAGAACTTGGCAACCAGCCAAGCTCTTAGATTTATATTTATGCAATTTCAAAATTACCATCGCCATTTTCGTTAAATGTATAACCACTACCTGACAAAACGCCTCTGATAAAAGCTGCTCTGAGTCTATAGTAAACATCACCATTTGACCCTGCCTTCAGCCAATACTGACTATGCATATCTAGTGTTCTGGTAACTCTTACACGGATTGGATTGCTCTCTGTTACCATCATTGAATGATCACAAGGCATGCCATCCAAAAGCATTCCGTTTATAGCGTTATATGCATCATCTGCACTTGATTGAACACCTATGGCACTGGCCTGTCCAAATTTAAAAACTGCATTTTCAATCGCGTCTAAACGCGAATTGTCAAAATTAATCAGGCTTGACACAAGCACAGCATATCTAGTTTCCACATCATCAATTAAGCCGGATAGGGAAGCGTGTATATTATTTATATCGATTGCAATATTTAAAGGAGGAAATGATTCCTGGGTAAACTCTGATATATTTTTTCCTGCTATCTGTGACTCCCAGCCAAGGGTTAAAGCTAAATCAATCACAGTTTTGATGATTCTTTCTTGAATAATTACTTTGTTGTACATCCATTCATGTATTGGACCTAGTACTGCGCTCATATCTACCTCTCTTTT
>JAILKL010000018.1 GCA_024693775.1 Pseudobutyrivibrio sp. | reverse complement strand
TAGGTGAAACGACCTATGAAGGCAAGCCTGTGTGTCGTACATGGTTGTAGAACCTTTTAAGAAACTCTAAGTGTCTGCTTTGTACGTACAGTCCCTTCGAATAGTAAAACGCGTAGAAGGACACCCATACATACGCGCTTTCACCCATTAAGATAATTTAAAAATTCTTCTCGAATTATTTATATGGGCTGTGCGGGTGGAGTCAGGCCCGGGATTAACTAGATTCCGCGTTTTTTGCATACATCTTCGAGACAGCACTGGTCACAGTGGGGAGTGGTGCGGGCTGTACAAACAGCGCGACCATGGTCCACCAGTCGGTGACATAGCTCGTTGCCTTCCTCGGGTGGAATGATTTTGCGTAGTGCCATTTCCACCTTTGTAGGATCCTTTTCGTTGTCCACGAGGCCGATGCGATTTGAAAGTCGGATGGCATGGGTGTCGGTGACAATGGCAGGTTTTCCGAAGACGTCGCCTAAGATTAGGTTGGCTGATTTGCGGCCAACTCCAGGAAGCGCTAGTAGATCCTCCATAGTGTCTGGAACATTGTAATGATATACATCTCGAAGCATTCTCATGCAGGCTACAATGTCCTTTGCTTTTGATTTGCCTAGGCCGCATGGACGAACGATGGCCTCGATGGCAGCCACATCCGCATCGGCAATGCTATCGATGGTAGGATACTGCTCATATAATAGAGGAACAATCTCGTTGACACGGGCATCTGTGCACTGTGCAGCCAAACGAACTGAAATCAATAGCTTCCAGGCATCATCATAATCCAGTGTGCAGTCGCTGTAAGGGTATTCTTTTTTCAATCTATCTATAACTATAAGTGCTAGTTCTTTTTTTCTCATGTTTCACCTCTGGCTGTATTTTATCATCATTTATTATAAAACTCTATTGGAATCTGATTGAAATGAGGGGTCTTGTATGGTACAATCGTGGAGGTTTTGAAAGTTTACGAATAGGAGAACTATTATGGAAAGCTACAAGTCAGAATTTATAGAGTTTATGGTGGAGTCTGATGTCCTGAAATTCGGTGATTTTACATTGAAGTCTGGACGTAAGTCTCCTTTTTTTATGAATGCAGGAGCCTATGTCACAGGTAGTCAGCTTATGAGATTGGGTGAGTACTACGCAAAGGCTATACATGATGCATACGGAGAGGACTTCGATGTATTATTTGGACCTGCATATAAGGGTATTCCTCTTGCTGTTATTACAGCTGAGGCATTTTACAAGCTTTACGGTAAAGAGGTTAAATACTGCAGCAATCGTAAAGAGGTAAAGGATCATGGCGCAGACATGGGCTCACTTCTTGGATATAACATTCAGGATGGAGACAGAGTGGTCATGATTGAGGATGTTACTACATCTGGAAAGAGTATGGAGGAAACAGTTCCAATCGTTAGAGCACAGGGTGATGTGACTATCGTAGGTCTTATGGTTTCTCTCAACCGTCAGGAGGTTGGCCTTTCAGGTGACAAGTCAAAGACAGCTCTTGATGAGGTGGCAGAGACATATGGCTTCAAGACAGGAGCTATCGTTTCTATGGATGAGGTTGTTGAGCATCTTTACAACCGTCAGTGTCAGGGCAAGGTTGTTATTGACGACGAGATGAAGTCTCGTATTGATGCATATTATAGTGAGTATGGAGTTCAGTAATGGGTAGAGTTCGTCCACATAGAAGAAATTCTAATGGAAATCAGCTAAAGGCATTGCCTATGGAGGCCATGTATTCAGCTGGGATTTCTATTATTTCATTAATTATATATGCAGCAACTATCGTAGGTTCAGTCTTTTTCAAGGGTGATTCTCCACGATGGCTTGGTGGTATAGGTACCCTAGGGTTTATCATGGGACTAGTTACATTTATCTATAACCTTCGTCAGATGAAGACAAAGACAGAGTTAAAATATCGTCTTATTTGTCTTGCCATTAGTGGTGTTATATTTTTGATTTGGCTTGCCACACTTATTGTTGGCATTATTAACTAATTGGTTTTTATTGTTTTAATGAGGATTATTTGATGAGTAGTACATTTTACAAAGAAACAGATGATATTCTAGAGCGCTATGAGCTTGCTACAGAGCGCATTGTTACAATATCCGAAGATGCTGTTTTACCAGCAGAGCTTCAGAGATATTTTGCTGAGGTTGCAGCATTTATTTCAAATGGCCTGCTTCCTATTATGACACAGGCTGTAAAGGGTACTCTTTCAGAGCGTAGCCTTGAGCAGTGTGTTGCAGATAATGATAGAGTATTTCGTATATACGATACGGAGGTTTACAAGAATAGCTTCCTTTGTCCAGCATATGCTGTGGAGCATTTAGGACAGGAATTAGGCGGACCTCTTTCTTCACTTTATTACAAGCTGACAGATATGATTAGAGCTGCCTTCGCAGGTAGACTTGATATCTTTACTATTTACTGTGAGCTCTTCCTTCAGATCTATGGCGAGTGCCAGATGGAAGAGGAGGACAAATATCGCAGAGAGTCAGTTGTTAATGCTCTTTATTCTTTTGAGCACGATTATTGCAATGTATTCATGTCAGAGAATCTTATCTCCATGGTAGATCCTGATTATGATTTCTATACAGACATTATTATGAATGCTGATTTATCTGATGACAGATATCTCTACAGCTACGGTATGTACATTGGACCAAATGAGCGCGGCATTGCTGCGCACCTTCGCAGCCTTCCTCATGAGGATGTGGTTGCTATGGCTCGTACATATGTAGAGGGCTACATCAAGGGCTTTGAGATTACAGGCAAGGACATCAGCATTAAAGAGACTGTTGGTGTAGAGGCACCAGTTGGCTTCGAGCTTATGACTCGCGAGGCTATTCGTTTATTCAATGAATCGGGTCTTGCTGCTACAGTTAGATTTGGTGGCACATCTGCTAGAAACCTTTATTCATCAGTTCCAAACAAGCAGTGCGTTTACGATCACAAAAACGACAAGGCATATGTATGGGACAAGGGCATGGCAGATAGAATGCTTGAGGTGACACGCAATACCTTAGAAAAGCACAAGGAGCTTGCAGCTACATACGGCGGCCCAGCTGTTATTGAGACCTTTGGTGAGACACCATTTGAGCCTGCTAATAATGATGCCAATGCTCAGTATGATGAAAAGCAGGACGAGCTAAATGTTTATTACATGAGCCAATCAGGCCAGATTACAAATCAATACATAAAGGGTGAGGAGCGCAGCTTTACTATCATTGCTTATCCTATCCCAGAAATCGGTGACAAGTTCAATGAGATTTTCAATGAAACTGTTGCTGTCAACACAATGGATTATGAGCTTTACAAGACTATTCAGCAGCACATTATTGATGTGCTTGATCAGGGTGAGCGCGTGCATGTCACAGGTCGTGGGGACAACCACACAGATATTACTGTACAGCTTCATCACTTGGATAATCCTGAAAAGCAGACCAATTTCGAAAACTGCGTTGCTGATGTAAATATTCCAGTTGGTGAGGTCTTCACCAGCCCAGAGCTTGAGGGTACAAATGGTGTACTTCATGTTACTCAGGTATATTTACGTGAGCTTGGATATCGCAACCTCGAATTAAAATTCAAGGAAGGTATGATTGTAGATTACAATTGCACCAACTTTGATTCAGAGGAAGAAAACAAAAAGTTAATATATGACAATGTATTGTTCAAGCATGACACCCTTCCAATGGGTGAGTTTGCTATTGGAACAAACACTAGAGCATTTGTTATGGGACAGAAGTACGGCATTGCCGACAAGCTTCCAATCCTTATAGCAGAAAAGACAGGACCACATTTTGCAGTAGGTGATACATGTTATTCACATGCAGAAGATGTTCCTATGTACAATCCTAATGGAAAGGAATGCATCGCCCGTGACAATTCATGTTCGCTTCTTAGAAAAGAAGATGTGTCAAAAGCATACTTTAATTGTCACACAGATATTACTATTCCATATTATGAACTCGGAGATATAACAGTACTTACAGCAGACGGACGTGAGTTACCAATTATTCGCGAAGGTAGATTTGTTGTTCCTGGTACAGAGGGACTTAATAAAGTCTTAGATGAAAACTAGAAATAAGATTTGCGAATAAATTGTAATAAATAAAACTTGGAGGATAGTGTAATGGCAAAAGTTTCAATTGTAATGGGAAGCGACAGCGATATGCCTGTAATGGCAAAGGCGGTGGACGTTTTAGAAAAGTTTGGAGTGGATTATGAGATTCGTATCATCTCTGCTCACAGAGAACCAGATATCTTTGTAGACTATGCAAAGACTGCAAAGGATAGAGGCGTTCAGGTTATTATTGCAGGTGCAGGTAAGGCAGCACATCTTCCAGGTATGTGTGCAGCTATTTTCGAGGGACCGGTTATCGGTATCCCTATGAAGACAAGCGACCTTGGTGGAGTAGATTCTTTATATTCAATTGTCCAGATGCCGACAGGAGTTCCAGTAGCTACTGTGGCTATTAATGGTGGAGCAAACGCTGGTATTCTAGCTGTAAAAATGCTTGCCATGTCAGACACTACCCTTGCAGGTAAAATGCACGATTTTATCGTAAATCAAAAAGAAGAAGTAGAAGCAAAAGACGCAAAATTAAATAGTGAAGGATATAAGGCCTTCTTATAGCGGTAGTCAAGGAAACTCTTGTAAATCAAGGGTTTCCTTTTATTTATATTTATAATGATTACAAAAAAAGGATTTAAAAGGAGAGAAACATGGATTACAAGAGTTCAGGAGTAGACATCGAAGCAGGATATGAGTCAGTAGAGCTCATGAAAAAGTTCGTAAAGGGCACAATGAGACCAGAGGTACTTGGAGGACTTGGTGGTTTTTCAGGCGCATTTGATCTTAGCGCAATTAAGAACATGGATGAGCCAGTGCTTTTATCTGGTACAGATGGCTGTGGTACAAAGGTTAAGCTTGCTTTTCTTATGGACAAGCATGACACAATCGGTATCGACGCAGTAGCAATGTGTGTAAATGATGTTGCATGTGCTGGTGGCGAGCCACTATTTTTCCTAGACTATATTGCGTGTGGAAAGAATATCCCAGAAAAGATTGCAACAATTGTTAGCGGTGTTGCTGAGGGTTGCAAGCAGTCAGGTTGTGCATTAGTTGGTGGTGAAACAGCAGAGCACCCAGGTCTAATGCCAGAGGAGGAATATGATCTTGCTGGATTTGCAGTAGGTATCGTAGACAAAAAGGACATCATTACAGGTGAAACTTTAAAGGACGGAGATGTACTTATAGGTATGGCTTCTACAGGCGTACATTCAAATGGTTTCTCTCTTGTACGTAAAATTTTTGACATGACAAAGGAAAGCCTTGATACATATTATGATGAGCTTGGCTGCA
The DNA here is from genome assembly GCA_024693775.1 of Pseudobutyrivibrio sp. Lineage (GTDB taxonomy): Bacteria > Bacillota > Clostridia > Lachnospirales > Lachnospiraceae > Pseudobutyrivibrio. Next base: position 1,660 of record JAILKL010000018.1, on the reverse strand, counting down.
CACTTGGTGAGGCACTTATTGCTCCTACACGTATTTATGTAAAGGCATTAAAGTCAGTAAAGGAAGCTGGAGTTAGAGTAAAGGCTTGCTCACATATTACAGGCGGTGGTTTCTATGAGAATATTCCACGTATGCTTCCAGAAGGAAAACGTGCCGTTGTAGAAAAGGATTCTTATGAGATTCCTGCTATTTTCAAGCTCATGGCAAAGAAGGGTAATGTTTCTGAGCAGATGATGTACAACACCTACAACATGGGTCTTGGTATGATTGTTGCAGTTGATCCAGCAGATGTAGATAAGACAATGGAAGCTATGCGCCAGGCCGGAGATACTCCTTATGTAGTAGGAAAGATTATCGATGGAGAAAAGGGCGTAGACCTAGTTTAATTTTCAGATTACAATCACTGAAAATTAAAAGGAGGATATATGAAAATAGCAGTATGTGTGTCCGGCGGTGGCACAAACCTCCAAGCGATTATAGACAAGATTAATTCAGGTGAGATACATAATACAGAAATAGCAGTGGTTATTTCTAATAATAAAAATGCTTATGCACTTGAAAGAGCGGCAAAAGCAGGTATTGAGGGCATATGTATTTCTCCTAAGGATTATGATAGTCGCCAGGAGTTTAACAAGTCTTTTTTGGAGAAATTGAATTCGTATAATGTAGATCTAGTTGTATTGGCAGGTTTTTTGGTTGTTATTCCAGAGGAAATGATTCGTCAGTATCGAAATAGAATCATTAATATTCATCCATCACTTATCCCTAGCTTCTGCGGTACAGGATATTATGGATTAAAGGTTCACGAGGGTGTCCTTTCACGTGGGGTAAAGGTAACCGGAGCAACATGTCATTTTGTAGATGAGGGCACAGATACAGGTCCTATCATTTTGCAAAAGGCTGTTGAGGTTCAGGAGGACGACACACCAGAGGTATTACAGCGTCGCGTCATGGAGCAGGCAGAGTGGATTATTATGCCACGTGCCATTGACTTGATTGCCAGAGGCTGTGTCAGCGTCGTGGATGGAAAGGTCAAAATCAAGGAATAATATTCATTGGAGGATAAAGTTTTATGAAGGTATTAATAGTCGGAAGCGGCGGACGTGAGCATGCTATCGCCCTTGCTGTTTCCAAGTCTAAGAGAGTTGATAAAATATATTGCGCACCAGGAAACGCTGGTATTGCAGAGCTTGCAGAGTGCGTAGATATCAAGGCTATGGAATTTGACAAGCTGGTAGAGTTTGCAAAGGAAAAGGCCATCGACCTTACTATCATAGGTATGGATGATCCACTAGTAGGCGGTATTGTGGATAAGTTTGAGGCAGCTGGACTCCGTTGCTTTGGACCTAGAAAAAATGCTGCCATCATCGAGGGCTCAAAGGCATTTTCAAAGGATCTTATGAAAAAATATAATATTCCAACAGCGGGATATGAAAATTTCACCGATCCAGAGGCAGCTCTAAAATATCTTGAGACTGCAAAATACCCTATCGTATTAAAGGCTGATGGACTTGCTCTAGGAAAGGGCGTACTTATCTGTGAAAACCATGAGCAGGCCGTAGCAGGTGTTGCAGAAATCATGCAGGACAAAAAGTTCGGTGATGCTGGTAACACAATGGTTATTGAGGAGTTTATGACAGGACGTGAGGTTTCAGTATTG
>JAILKL010000098.1 GCA_024693775.1 Pseudobutyrivibrio sp. | reverse complement strand
ACGATTTAGTTCGGAGCAATTAAATATTAACGGGAGCTTGTAGACAGGCTGAGAGGAAGGTGTGACCTTCGACCGAGAACCTGATTTGGATAATGCCAACGTAGGGACGCCTGATGTTTTGACATGTGGAATAGCAAGTTATGCGAAGCAAACCTAAATTAGGTTTTGCTTCGCTTTTTTTGTTCCATTTTTTACTAGAGTAGGAGGCTAATGATGAAAAAGTACAGTTTGGTTCGCATGGTTTTTATGGCGATGCTGGTGGGATTAGGTGTAGTGATTTCACCACTGCTTAGGGTGGAGGGAATGTGTCCTATGGCGCATTTGATTAATATTACTGCGGCTGTGTTCTTGGGACCTGTGGATGCCTTTTTGGTGGCAGTGATGATTGGTGTCCTTAGAATGGCGTTGATGGGAATACCTCCACTTGCTTTGACAGGTGCTGTGTTTGGTGCATTGCTTTCAGGTATTTTGTATAGAGCTTCAAAGAGAAAAATATGGGCGGCAGTTCTAGGTGAAATTATTGGTACGGGAATAATCGGTGCCATAGTTTCATATCCTGTAATGGCATTTCTTTGGGGACGTGAGGGCCTCACATGGCTTTTCTATGTTCCATCATTTATATGCGGTACTTTGATTGGTGGAAGTATTGCAGCTTTGCTTTTGTATCAATTACAAAGAGCAGGTGTTCTTAGAGAATTTCAGGAAAAATTAAATGGAGATGATAGGGTATGCGTGAAAAAACCACAGACAGAAAACCTTTAATTCATTGCATTACAAACCCTATTGCTATGAATCAGTCTGCAAATGCAGTATTGGCGCTGGGGGCTAGGCCAATGATGGCAGAGCATCCTATGGAGGTGGCAGAGATTACTGAAACTGCCGGTGGACTTCTTTTGAATTTTGGAAATATTTCTGATGTGAGAATGGAGTCCATGAAGATTTCCATGGCTGTGGCAAATAAGTGCGGGATTCCAGTGGTTATAGATGTGTGCGGAGTGGCTTGCTCTAGACTGAGGGTTCAGCTTTTTGAGGATCTTATGAGAGAAAATAAGGCTACCGTCATAAAGGGAAATTATTCTGAGATTTTAGCACTTTTTGATAGAGGATTTCGTAGTTCAGGTGTGGATGCAGCAGAGGGAATTAGCATTGACGATATTAAAAGGGCTGCACAGGCCTTGGCAAATAAATACGATTCCATGGTGTTGGCCACAGGTGCTGTAGATATATTGGCAGATATAAACCAGGAGGTTTGTATAGCTGGTGGTACGGCGCAAATGTCCACAGTTACAGGGACCGGCTGTATGCTGGGGGCAATGGTGGCCACCTTCTTGGCATTTGATAATTCCATGGAGGCTGTGGAAAAATGCGTGAGATTTTTCAATGAATGCGGAGAAAAATCTGAGACTGTGAAGGGCGGCGGCACCTTTATGGCGAATTTGATAGATAGTATAGGAGAATATGATGGATTTTAGTACAAAGCTTTATTTTATTACGGATAGTAGTAATTACGAAGAGGATGAGTTCTTAGCTAGAGTGGAGTCGGCACTTCAGGGTGGTGTTACTATCATGCAGCTAAGAGAAAAAAATAAGACAACAAGAGAATATATAGATTTGGCCCAAAAGGTGCATGAGATTACAAAAAAATATAATGTGCCACTTATTATTGATGACAGAGTGGATGTAATGCTGGCTGTGGATGCTGAGGGTGTTCATGTTGGAGCCGAGGATATGCCACTTTCTATGGCTAGAAAAATCATTGGTAAAGACAAGATTTTAGGTGCTACCACAAAGACAGTGCCTGCAGCAAAGGCAGCTGTCAGCGCAGGCGCAGATTATCTGGGAGTAGGAGCTATTTATCCTACTACAACAAAGGTAAAAACAATTCTCACATCTACTGAGACTTTAAATGATATTTGTAATACAGTGTCTATTCCAGTCAATGCCATTGGTGGATTGAATGCGGACAATTTAGATGTTTTAAAGGGAATTGATATAGCTGGTGTATGTGCGGTATCAGCCATTATGAAGGCGGATTCACCAAAGGCTGCAGCAGCAGGTTTATTAAAGGCTTTTGAAAGGATGCAGGGGTAATTATGAAGGTGGTTTTATCAATAGCAGGTAGCGATAGCAGCGGTGGTGCTGGTATCCAGGCAGATTTAAAAACAATGTGTGCACATGGGGTATTTGGCATGACAGCCATTACAGCTATGACAGCACAGAACACTATGGGTGTTACAGACATTATGGAGTCTACTCCAAGGTTTATGGCAGAGCAGATTGATGCATGTCTGTCAGATATTCCTGCAGATGCAGTAAAAATAGGTATGCTTCCATCGGTAGATTTGCTTGAGGTGGTAGTAGAAAAATTAAAAAAATATGGAATCAAAAACATTGTGACAGATCCTGTTATGGTTTCCACCAGTGGCAGCTCGTTGATGGAAAATTCAACAAGTGCCCGCATGGCAGAAATACTATTTCCAATCAGTACAGTCATCACACCAAATATTCCAGAGACAGAGGTGCTGTTAGGTAGAACAGTTTCCAATAAGGCAGAGATGGAACAGGCTTCAATTGAGCTAGGTGAAAAATATGGATGCGCAGTTTTGGTAAAGGGTGGACATTCTATTGAGGATGCCAATGATGTTTTATACGTAAACGGCAAAGTAGTTTGGTTTGAAGGACGTCATATTGACAATCCAAACACACATGGAACAGGCTGTACACTTTCTAGTGCCATCGCCAGCAATCTGGCATTGGGCTATGACCTGGTACAGTCAGTAAAAAACTCAAAGGATTATTTATCCAGAGCAATAGGAGCATTTCTTGATTTAGGTCAGGGTGCAGGTCCTATGAATCACATGGTCCCAGCAGATGGTGACATTGTTATATCAGACAAAAGAGAGTGGGCACTTAGATAATAAAGAGGGGTAAAAATGGTTCAAATAAACGGAGAAAGCTATAACGTATCAGGCAAATCATTAGATGCAGTCCTTGCTGATTTGAATTTTGATGCAAAGAAAATTGCCGTAGAAATCAACGAGGATATTGTTCCAAAGGCCAACTATCCACAGGTTTTGTTAAAGGATGGCGACACTGTTGAGGTGGTTAGCTTTGTTGGTGGGGGCTGATTATGATTAGCGAAAGGGATTATTACAATGCCCTAGAAATAAGGCATGGCAAGGATAATCAAAAGAAATTTAACGGGGCGACAGTGGCTATATGCGGATTGGGTGGTTTAGGCTCAAATGTAGCCATTGCACTTGCAAGAGCAGGAATAGGAAAACTTATACTAATAGATTTTGATGAGGTGGATATCACTAATATTCACAGGCAGCAGTACAAGGTATCTCAGATAGGAATGCCCAAAACACAGGCCTTAAAAGAAAATCTATTAGAGATAAATCCATTTATAAAAATAGAAGCTTTTCAGACAAAGATTACAGAGGCCAATGTAATTGACCTGGTAAAAGCAGCAGATGTTGTTTGCGAAGCCTTTGACAATCCAGAGGCAAAGGCTTTGCTTGTAAATACTGTTTTAGAATCATTGCCGGAAAAATATATAGTTTCCGGTTCAGGCATGGCGGGGTTTGGCAGTGCAAATTTAATAAACACGAAAAAAATTTCCAAAAGATTCTACCTGACTGGTGACGGGGTGAGCGATGTAAATGATGGTATTGGACTGATATCTAGTCGAGTAATGGTGTGTGCAGCTCATGAGGCACACATGATACTTAGGATTTTAATGGGAGAATGTAATCCCTAGGACGAAGGTAAAAGGAGAATAAAAATGGAAAATGACAAACTGGTAATTGGTGGCAGGGAATTTAATTCGAGATTTATTTTAGGCTCTGGCAAATATTCAATGAAGCTAATCGAGGCAGCTGTAAAGGATGCAGGGGCCGAGATTATTACACTAGCTGTGCGACGTACAAACACAAAGGAAGAAGAAAGTATCTTAGACTTTATTCCAGATAATGTGACACTTCTTCCTAATACAAGTGGTGCAAGAGATTCAAAGGAAGCTGTACGAATTGCACGCCTAGCTAGAGAATTAGGCTGCGGTGATTTTGTAAAAATCGAAATTATGAAGGACAGCAAATATTTGCTTCCAGACAATTATGAAACAATAAAGGCTACAGAAATTCTTGCAAAAGAAGGATTTGTGGTAATGCCATATATGTATCCTGATTTAAATGTGGCTAGAGAATTACAAAACGTAGGTGCAGCATCTATTATGCCGCTGGCTTCACCTATTGGCTCTAATAAGGGATTGGCTACAAAGGAATTCATACAGATTTTAATAGATGAAATTGATTTACCAATAATCGTAGATGCAGGTATTGGTGCTCCATCTCAGGCCTGTGAGGCTATGGAAATGGGTGCAGCAGCTGTAATGGCAAACACAGCCTTAGCTACTGCAGGTGATTTAACAATGATGGCATCTGCATTTAAAGAGGCTATTTCGGCCGGTAGAAAGGCATATCTTGCAGGCCTTGGACGAGTATTAACCCGCGGTGCGTCAGCTTCAGATCCTTTGACAGGATTCTTACATTAGGAGGCGCAGCATGGAAAATAATTTTTTAATAGATTCAGAGGAATTGTCAGAGACTGCCCTTAAAAGAAAGCATCAGCTAGAAACTGACCCTAGCTCAAGAACAGATCACATGAAATATCTTCCAGGCATGGATCAAATAGAGTCAGATGTTTGTTCTCAGGTTATGAGCGAAATGGAATCCTATGATTACAGCAAATATACAGGCAAGGATGTGCTTAGAGCACTGGCCAGTGAGAGATGTACCATAGAGGATTTTAAGGCACTTTTGTCACCTGCAGCAGAGCCATATTTGGAGCGGATGGCCATAAAAGCCCAGAAGGAAACCAGCAAGCATTTTGGAAATACAGTATATCTTTTTACACCACTATATATTGCTAATTATTGTGAGAATTATTGTGTTTACTGTGGCTTTAATTGCTACAACAAGATTAAAAGATTAAAGCTTAGCCTAGAGCAGATAGAGCATGAAATGAAGGTTATCTCTGATAGTGGAATGGAAGAAATTCTGATTCTTACCGGAGAAAGCCCTACCAAGTCAGATGTGGAATATATAGGCGAGGCCTGTAAAATAGCTAGACGTTATTTCAAGATGGTAGGCATAGAAATCTATCCGGTAAATGTAAAGGACTACAAGTATTTGCATGAATGTGGAGTGGATTATGTAACAGTATTCCAGGAGACCTATGACACTGATAAATATGAGACACTTCATTTGTTAGGAAATAAGAGAGTATGGCCTTATAGATTTGACGCTCAGGAGCGCGCTCTTATGGGTGGAATGCGAGGTGTGGCATTTTCTGCGCTTCTTGGACTTTCAGATTTTAGAAAGGATGCATTAGCATCGGCTCTTCATGTTTATTTTCTACAAAGAAAATATCCACATGCTGAAATGTCATTATCATGTCCTAGACTAAGACCAATTATAAATAACGACACCATAAATCCGCTTGATGTGGGAGAAAAGCAGCTATGTCAGGTTTTATGTGCCTATAGAATATTTTTGCCATATTGCGGCATAACAGTTTCCTCCAGAGAAACAGCAGAGTTTAGAAATGGTATTGCAAAGATTGCAGCCACAAAGGTATCAGCAGGGGTATCCACAGGAATTGGGGACCACGAGGAAAAATATACAGGCGAACAGGAGCAGGACGCCGGTGATGAACAGTTTGAAATATCTGACGGTAGAAGCCTTGGCACTATGTATATAGACATGTCAAATGAAGGCCTACAGCCAGTATTTAATGATTATTTATATGTATAAAGGAGAAATTTTAATGAGTAAGTACACAACACAGATGGACGCAGCACGTCAGGGGATTATTACACCAGAAATGAAGCAGGTAGCCCTTAAGGAGTACCGTACACCTGAGGAAATAAGAGATTTGGTAGCAAAGGGACATGTGGCTATTCCAGCCAATAAGAATCACAAATGCATCAATCCAGAGGGCGTAGGAAGCATGCTTCGCACAAAGATTAATGTAAACCTTGGAGTATCACGTGATTGCAAGGATTATAATATTGAGATGGAAAAGGTAATGGCAGCAGTAGACATGGGAGCAGAGGCTATTATGGATTTATCTAGCCATGGAAATACACAGCCATTTAGACAGAAGCTTGTAGAGGAATGTCCAGCAATGATTGGTACAGTTCCAATTTACGATAGTGTCATTCATTATCAGAGAGATTTAGCTACACTTACAGCAAAGGATTTTAT
>JAILKL010000082.1 GCA_024693775.1 Pseudobutyrivibrio sp. | reverse complement strand
CCTTTAATTCCAATGGGAAAATTAATTCAACCAGAAGATATTGCAGAAACTGTTTTATTCCTTGCAAGTAAACAGGCAAGAATGATTACAGGACAGGTAATCAAAGTATCTGGTGGAAAAGCTTTGTAAATTCAAGTTTGTCGACCCAATTGAATATTGAACGTAACATAGCAGTTATCGAAAGATAGCTGCTCTTTTTGCGCTCATTTTGAGCAGTAACTATTCACTATTCAAAAGAGGTAGACAATGGACTACGAGAAATTCAAACATGACATGGAGCAGGATGTGCTAAAGAATCTTGCAAACAGGGGAGTCGAAGCAGAGCCAGCATTCTGGTGACAAATCAGCTCCTTGATTCCTATGGCATCACAGTTCATTAATAATCTAAAATAGAATAAATATAAGATACCTCAAGGTAATTAAGACCTTGGGGTTAATTATTTATGGGACTATACATTTTTAGTTTTCTATTATGTTTTAGAAGCTGTTGTTGTAATGCTGTGGCAGCAGTGGTAGATGAGAGAGGCGAGTTCAGGTATAGACATATCAAAGTCTTTTGATATCCAGGTTCTAAGTACATTTATTGAACCATTCATTAAAAATACGAAGAGATATTTATCTGATTCCATATGATTAAACTCTTGTATGGAGTCTTTTACGTGTTTTGCTATTTTTTCTATTATTGCATTTTGAAAATCTACGGTGTCAGATTGGCAAAGCAGAACTCCAAAAGTTTCTTTATTAGATTTGACATAGTTAAGAAAGCTTTCTATTGATTCTATTGTATTAAAAGCTCCGCCTAAATCTTCCAAAGCCTCAAAGGATTTATCTAATACTTCATTTTCAATATCTTTAAGTAATTCAAACTGATCCTGATAATGTAAATAAAAAGTCGAGCGGCTCATTTCTGAAAGGTCGCATATTTCTTTTATAGATATCTTAGAGATAGGCTTTTCAGACATAAGTGAAAGGAGTGATTCTTTCAATATTCTCTTAGTTACTAAGATTCTTCTGTTGTTTTTGACAGCCATTTTATTTCTCCTTAAGACTTTTAATAAATTTTTAAGATTTTTAACCATACAGTATTTCTGTAGCAAAGTTCTAAGCACTACATATTTTTATAAAGTGTAGTAAACAATACGTTCTAAAAAATATTGCAGGTTGTAAACTGTACACTGTGTCTATATTATACAGTCAAGAGCTCACAAAAACAAGCAGATGAAAAGGAGTAAAACAATGAAGCAGGCAATATCAAGCTTTATTGGGAGAATAAGTGGATGGAAAAGAAGTAAGAGGATAGTCATAGCTATACTATTCTTAATTGTGTTAATAGCTTTAAAGGTTTTAACAGCTCAGTTTTTTTATACAGAAATAGGATATAAGCCAGTACAGTCAGATGAAGATTTTAGATATGCCCTTTCGGTAAGTCCATTTACAAAGGATGGTTTTAATGAGGGTTACACATATGAATATGGTGGAAAGCAGATTACAAGCATTGAAGAATTGGAACAGCTTTATAAGGAAAAAGGTGCTACAGAGATGTTCGTTCGAATTGCCACGAAAAGACACAATGATGTCACTGATAAGAATGCAATCGATTATACAAATGCTACTTTTGATAACACAATTGAACTTTGTAAGCTGGCAGCAAAATTGAATATTCCAATGAATCCTGAGTTGATGTGTGCATACACATATATGGATATGGAAAAACAGGAAGCACCAGACTTTCAGGATTATCCAGAAATCTATGCACTTCAAAATGGCAAGGATTGGAGTGAATTATCTTTAGAAGAAATTGAAAATGTACTTTATTCATACGGTAGATTTATGGCTAATGAAATTTTGGGTACTGGATGCACTGTAAATAACTGGAATCTGGGAAATGAGGCTAATTTTGGCTTTGCAGGAGTTAACCTCGGTCTTAAGAATGCGGTTAATCCTAAGTTGGAAAATCAGGCAGATTTTATGAGATATCTTCTTCCTGTGTTCAATGTTGACTGGTTAGAAAATAATCTCTGGAAATATAATGCAAAAGAATTTGCGGCTATTAAGTCAGGAATCCTTCAGGGATACGAAGACTTGGAAATTGATTCCTCTAATGTTAAGTTTTCAACACATATTGCAACAGTGGTAATGACACCAAGAGCTTGTGGAAGATATTTTAATTGCCTAGCTGAGAATGGATATGCAGTAGATACAGCAGGAATAAGTTTTTATCCTAGTGCCCCATCTATGTATTGGGATTCTATGATTTTATACAAGAAAACAGTTATGGAAATCAACAAGAAATGTGGAGTACCTGTTTTCATTGCTGAGTTTGCATATCCATCTGGTGAGATGTCAGGACAGTTTGCAGGATGGAATAAGGCTACAAAGGGATACGCAAATAGTGAAGAAGGTCAGGCTGCTATTTATAAAGATGTTATTGAATTGGGGAAGAGCCATGGTGTGATTGGCATCAGATATTGGGCAGCCGATTATGAAAATTGGGGAACAATGCCTATGTTTAATTTTGATGAGAATAATCATGGCACTCCCAAAGAGAGCTTACTTATAGATATTAATTAAGAAGGATGAAGCAGAAATGAAAAAAGTATTATTAACAGGCGCCGCTGGTGGAATGGGATATGAGTCTCTCAGTCAGATGGTAAAAGATGGATGCGACTATCAAATTATTGCTTGTGACTTACTAAATGATAAGTCAAAAGAAAGATTAAAGGAGTTTGAGGATAACAAACGTGTAAAGATTACCCTTGGAGATTTAACAAACTATGATTTTGTTTTAAAACTGGTGAAGGGTTGCAATCTTATAATCCATATTGCTGCCTTTGTATCTCCAGCTGCTGATTACTTTCCTAAGAAGGCAATGGAGGTGAATTATGGCTCTACTAAGAATTTCGTAAATGCGATATATGAACTTGGGCAGCAGGAGACAACAAAGTATGTTTCAATAGGTACAGTTGCTGAGACGGGAGATAGAATGCCTCCTATCCACTGGGGTAGAGTTGGTGATCCAATTAAGCCAAGTATGTACGATTACTATGCGGTTTCAAAGGTTGCAGCAGAGAGACTTGTTGTGGAATCGGGTCTTAAATATTGGGTAAGCTTACGTCAGACAGGAATAATGGGACCTGCAATGGCAAAAACCAGGGATTCTATTCAGTTCCACAATTGCTTGGATAATGTACTGGAATATGTTTCCGATAGGGATAGTGGAAGAGCAATGAGAAACCTCGCAGCCTTTGATAATGATGGAAGTCTTTCAGAAGAATTCTGGGGACATATTTATAACATTGGTGGAGGTGAAGACTGCCGAGTTGCCACAATAGATATGTATAAAATAATGTATGGTCAAATGGGTTTTACATCTTTAGATTCAGTTATCGAACCAAAGTACAATGCTACAAGAAATTTTCATGGACAGTATTATTTGGATTCGGATAAATTAGAAGGCTTTCTACATTTTAGATCGGATTCAATGCAGTATTTTTATGATGCGTATCTGAAGGAAGTTGGGGCAGCAAAGCCTTTAGCAAAGCTCATTAATAAACTCCCAGGTGGACAGAAGTTTATGGGGTGGATTATTCGCAGTAATTTTAAGAAATATCAGCTTGGTGAACATGGAACAAGACATTGGATTGAAGAAAATGATGAGGCACATATCGATGCATACTGGGGCAGTAAAAAAGCCTGGGAAAAGCTTCCAGAAAAGATTAGTGATGTAGAGGGCTTTAAGGACTGGGATACAGTTATTGCCATCGATCATGGTTATGATGAAAGCAAACCCGAGTCTGAGCTTACTCTGGATGATATGAAAGGTGCAGCAGAATTTAGAGGCGGTACCTGTGATTCGACTGAGATGACTAAGGGGGATTGGAAGACACCTCTCAAGTTTACTTGCCAGTATGGCCATCACTTCACTGGTAGTCCACGACTTATTCTTGAAGGTGGACATTGGTGCAATGAGTGTGAACGCAAGTCATGGAATTATGGCAATAGAGCTAAGAAGGATAAGTTCTTTGCCCAGGTATGGAATCCTCTTCATGATGAAGAGGAGCTTCGTGAATATCCGAAGATTGTTAATGAACTTGATGTATAAAAAGGAGAAATGATATGAAAGTATTTATGATTGGTGGTACAGGACTGTTGGGTTCTGAAGCTGCAAGAGAGTTAATTGCCAGAGGGCATGAGGTGATATCAGTGGCACTGCCTCCTCTTCCAGAGGGGGCAGTTCTTCCTCAACAAATGAAAATTGTATATGGTAATTATCTTGAGATGACAGATGTGGAAATTGAAAATTATATGGTTGACTGTGAAGGCTTTGTATTTGCGGCAGGTGTCGATGAGCGAGTTGAAGGTCCAGCTCCAATCTATGATTTTTACAAGAAGTACAATATTGATCCAATTAGAAGATTGTTAACTATAGCAAAGAGAGTTGGTGTGAAGCATGTAGCTGTTTGTGGCTCCTACTTTGCACATTTTGCAAAGGTTAGACCAGAACTTGAGCTTACAAAGTATCATCCATATATTCGTTCAAGAATCGACCAGGAAAATGCTGCTATGTCTTTCGCTGATGATACCTTTGATGTGGCAGTGCTTGAGCTTCCATACATTTTTGGAACGCAACCAGGAAGAAAACCAGTATGGATGTTTATGGCAGAGCAGATTGTAAATTCAAAGAAGAATATCTTGTATCCAAAAGGTGGCTCAGCTATGGTTACTGTAAAACAAGTTGGTCAAGCAATCGCAGGAGCTATTGAATTAAACAAAGGCGGAAATTGCTATCCAATTGGTTATTATAACAAGACCTGGATTGAGCTTATTGGTGTTGCAAGTCAAGCATTAGGTTATCAAGATAAAAAAGTTACAACAATTCCAGATTTCTTGTACAAGCTCGGCGGAGCTCAGCTCATGAAAGAGCAAAAGAAGAAGAATATTCAGGGTGGACTCCATATGGTGAAATTTTCAGCATTACAGTGCAGTAATCTCTTTATCGACAAGTCTGAAGGTGCAGAGAAGCTAGGGGTAAAGCCTGATGATATTGATAGTGCTATTGCAGATTCCATGAAGCTTTGTAAAGCGATTATGGAGAAAAAAGTAAATTCAATTTCAATGCGAGGGGAATAACAAATTGGTTAGTAGAATTAATAAGTTCTTTGAAAGTCCACTGCTGGCATCAAGAATTGGCTCGGAAGATATAACAAAAAAAGAAAAATACTTAGGCTACTTATTGGGTCCCACAGGAGCGTTGCTCCTGAACGGGGTCCTTGCCTCATACTTAAATGTTTTTTATACAGATGTATTGAATCTAACGATAGTAGGGGGAGGTCTATTTTTAGCTATTTTTCCCATTGTATCAAGAATACTTGGGGCATTTATAAATATAGCAATTGGAAGATGGATTGATACGACAAAGACAAAAGAAGGAAAGGCAAGGCCATGGCTTCTGATTTCTGCGCCATTAATTATGTTAAGTGGGATTTTATTGTGTATAGTTCCAAGTGGCAATGTGACGGTGCAGGCTATTTGGGTATTAATTTCATTTAATTTTTTTTATGGCTTAGCTTTTAATCTATTTAATATGAGCCATAATCTGATGGTACCTCTTTCCACAAGAAATATTGAGCAGAGAGGAAATCTTTCTGTTTTAAATAATATAGCTAACACAATGATGACAGGAATACTTGGAGCCTTGGTTTTCCCTGCAGTTATCTTACCAATTATTGGTGCTAATCAGAAATTATGGTTAATCACGATTTCTACTCTTTCAATTATCGCATTTCCGTTAATTGTCTTAGAGTATTATTTTACCAGAGAACGAATAACTTTGGAGAGTCATGGAGCTTCAAAAGATTCTCAGAAGCATATGCCTACAGGAAAGCAGCAGCTAAAGGCTATTTTTACTGACAAATATTGTCTTATTATATTTGCTTATTTTGCCATTAGTTTAGTGGCTGCACAGCTAAAGAATACATCTTTAGTTTATTACTGTAATTATGTGTTAGGTAGCTATAACGATGGCTATACACAGAGCCTTGTATCGATACTTGGTGGTTTACCGATGGGAATAGGCTTGTTTGCGGTATGGCCTATAGCTAAAAAGTTTGGCAAAAAGAATACTACTGTAGCTGGCTTTCTACTTATGGCCATGGGCAGCTTGGTTTGTTTTATTGCCCCCAAAAGTCTTCCTATAGTTCTTGCTGGTCAGTTTATAAAAAATATTGGTGCCTTACCATCAGCTTATATATTTATGGCATTGTTTGCTGACGTTTTGGATCATTTGGAATGGAAGAATAATTTTAGATGTGATGGGATGGCTATGTCCGTTTATTCAATAATTCTTACTGTTTCAGCGGGAGTTGCTACAGGTGCATTGAATCTTGGCCTTAGTTTATCTGGATATGTTGCACCTGTCTTTGATGCTACTACAGGTATAACAACTGGTGCGGCTCAGGGCTCAGAAACACAATTCGTAATTACGTTTTTCTTTGTAGGATTGGAAATCATGACAGGATTTATATGTGCAGGATTATTACACTTCCTTGACGTGGAAAAGGTAATTGTGCAGGAACAAAAGGAAATTCTTCAGCGGGGAAATACTGAAGCTATTGGTTAGAAATGAGGTCATATTATGTTATTAGGAAATCTTTATATAGTTACAGGAATCATCGGTATGGCTCTTGTGGATTGTCACTTTTGCAGAGCTTTTACCTAATTATGAATATGTACCAGATGGGAAACCACATGTTTGTGCTGATGCGCACATAACTATAATAATATTCACAATATTACAATAATTAGGGTTGTTTACTAGTTAGAATTAGTACAAAAAATAGAAGTGGAGAAGAGCAATGAAGGCAATAAATCTTAGGACAGAATATCTAACAAATCCTATTGGGATTGATGTCACAGAACCAAGATTTAGTTGGAACTGTGAGGGTGGAATTAGACAGAGTGCTTATCAGATTAAAGCTTATAATTCAGATGGCTTAGAAGTGATGAACACAGGAAAGGTTACATCTAACCAGATGCATCTTATTCCATGGAGCGGAAATAAGCTAAAAAGTCGTGATTATATTCAGTGGCAGGTGCAGCTATGGGATGAAAATGATGTAGCAGGAGATGTAAGCGACTTAGCTACTTTTGAAATTGGTTTAATAGCTGCAGAGGACTGGAGAGCCCAGTGGATTACTGGCAATTATGAAGTGGATAAAAAGAAAAGATATCCAGTGGACTGCTTCAAAAAGTCATTTCGGATTCCAAATGATAAAAAGGTAAAATCTGCAAGAGCATACATGACAGCCTGCGGTATTTATGAATGTCAGATTAATGGAGAGAAGATTGGTGATTTCTGTCTAGCTCCAGGAATCACAGATTATAGAAAGAGAATCCAGTATCAGACAGTAGATATAACATCGCAAATACGTAGTGGTGAAAACCAGCTGTGCTTTATGTTAGCAGATGGCTGGTACAGAGGCTCTGTAGGTGCATGGGGCATGAAGAACTATTATGGTTCTGAGACAAAGCTTGTTGCACAGATAGAAATCAGATATACAGATGGAACAGTGGATTATATTGTGACTGATGATAAATGGCAGTGGACAAATAATGGCCCTATAAGATTTGCTGATAATAAAGATGGAGAAATATATGACGCTAGACTGGATGACTTCGTAAAGACGAATTGGGCATTTGCCAAGACTACAAATCATAATATAACACCTTCTGCGTCAAATAGCTTTTCTCTTACAGAAAACGAGAGATTAACAAATCCTAAGCTGATTAAGACTCAAACAGGAAAAACTGTTCTTGATTTTGGTCAGAATATTGCAGGCTACATAGAATTCAAGGTGACAGCTAAGGCTGGACAGCGTATCTTTATGCGTTTTGGAGAAAAGCTTGATAGTGATGGCGAATTTACTCAGAAGAATATTCAGTGTGTGAAGAAGGACTACATAACTCCTCTTCAGCAGATAGAGTATTTCTGTAAGGATGGAGTCAATAATTACAAGACTCGTTTCGCACTCTTTGGATTTCAGTATGTGTTAGTAGAGGCTGATTTTGAGATTAATCCTGATGACTTTACTGCTATTGCGGTTTATTCGAATTTTGATAGAACCTTCAGATTTGATAGCTCAAATAAGCTTTTGAATCAGTTTGTAGAAAACACATTATGGTCTTTAAAGAACAACTCAGCTGACCTTCCTACTGATTGCCCTACACGAGAGCGTCACGGTTGGTCTGGTGATGCGCAGCTTTTTGTTAATACTGCAAGTTACATGGTGAATTACGAACCATTTGCAATTAAATATCAGAATGATTTATGTGATTGGCAGACAGAGGATGGCTGCTTCCCTCAGATTGCACCAGAAGGTGGTACAGATTCCTATATGCGTGTTATGAATGGGTCTACTGGCTGGTCTGATGCCGGTGTTATGATTCCTTACCGTTTGTGGAAAAAGTACGGAGATAAACAGATTATCGAAAAGTACTATGAGAACATGAAAAAGTATGCTCATTACATGATATGTAGAACTGGCAAAACCAAATTCATGAATTCTGAAAAGGTGAAGCTCAGTAAGGAGGATAGAAAATACCTCTATAACATCGGACAGCATTATGGCGAGTGGGCTGAGCCAGCAGAGGTTCATTCTATGAGCTGGAAGGACTTCATAAAATCACAGCCAGAGGTTGCTACTGCGTATTTAGCGTATGTAATGTCTCTTATGGTAGAAATTGCAGACGAACTGGGAAGAGTGGATGATATTCCAAAATTCAAGGAATATCGAGATGGTGCAAAGCGTACATATCAAAAGCTTGTAGAAACAGATGGCTTCAAGCTTGATACTGAAAGACAGGCCAAGCTTGTTCGTCCACTGTATTTTAATCTTTTAAATGAGGATCAAACCGTATTTGCGAAACACAGACTAATTAAAGCACTTGAAAAATACAATTGGAGAGTTGGGACCGGTTTTTTATCTACACCATTAATTCTCTATGTGCTCCAGCAGATTGATATCGAATATGCCTATAAGCTTCTTGAAAATGAAGAGAAGCCAGGCTGGCTTTATATGCCTAAAACTGGTGCTACAACAATTTGGGAAGATTGGGATGGACCAACATCAGATAATGGTAAAGGTGGTGGAATAGCCTCACTTAATCATTATTCAAAGGGTGCTGTATGTGAATGGGTATTTGACGAGATGTGCGGCGTGAAAATGGATGGAGAGAATCACTTTGTGATTACACCACATCCAGGCGGAAGCTTCACACATGCAAGCTTTAGCTATGACAGTGTATATGGAACAGTAACTAGCAGCTGGCAAAAGAAGGAAGATGGCACATATTTGTACCATATTGAAATTCCTTCTAATACTACAGCACAGATTGTACTCCCTAGTCATGATACAAAGATTTTAGAAAGTGGAGTGTATGATTTATAGAGTCTGATTCCTATATTCCTTAGGCGTCATACGGTATTTGGCTTTGAATACATTTTGAAAATAGCTTTGACTAGAGAAGCAAAGATATTCACTGATTTCACTGATAGTTTTATCGGTGTAATGAAGGAGGCTCTTTGCTTCTTCTAATTTACGGCGCATGATATAGGTACTGATGTTAAATCCTAGCTCGCGCTTGAACTTTTTGGATAGAGTACTTCTGTCCATGTGAAGCTCATCAGCGATTTGCTCAACAGTAATATTCGTATTTACGTGATTAGAAATATATTGAATTACTGAAAAGATTTCCTTGGACATACCCATAGGAACCTTAGCTTCAGACACACGTTTTGCAAAATCAATAATGCAGGTCATATTTAGGAAATTTATGGCATTAACATCGGTCATTTTTTCAGCTTCTAAGATATATGAGTCAGATAATTGATAAGCTGTTTCTATGTCTAAACCACCATCTATGGCACGCCTGGTGATAAGAGTAGTAGAAGCAATAAAAAGATTCTTAGCCTGTCTAATTGAATCTGTTGCAGTTCGGCCAACATTCATATTTGGAATCTTTTTTATGAACTCTTTTAATCCCTCTACATCACCTTTCTCTACATATGAATAGTATTCCTGCTCGAAGTAGTAGGTGTCGTGGTAAAGTTCATTTTCTTTGTTTTCCATTAATTGGTCGGAATGATGCTTACCAATCTTGCGCTCGGTTAGACGATTATTCTCTTCCAAGTCAGAAATGATTTTATCAAGCATTCCGGCAGTATTTAGTTTGATAATTGCTGAATCTGATGCCATAGCACCCTCCAGTTTAATTAATAATTCGTGACACAATACTACAATATTTTTCACGTATTTACAATAAAATGGATTCTCCACTATTTAAAATACAATTACAGTTTAAGGTCATGGAGAAAAGCCTTGTATTTTAAGGAGGATGAAAAAAATGTCAAAAAAACCATTGGGGAAGGATGCATACGGTGTCCAAAAGGTTATGAGAACGGGGGATTATTTTGCGGATTCGTTAGGACAGTTTGCTCTTAATGCGATTTCAGGGCTAATTGGTCAGTTAACGTATTTCTATACTGATAAAATAGGTATGGCAGCGGGAGCAGTAGCGACAGTATTTTTTGTTTGTAAGATACTCGATGCATTTACTGATATTATTATGGGAAATATCGTTGATCATACTGAACCTGGAAAAGAAAAATATAGACCTTGGTTGCTTAGAATGGCATTGCCAACAGCAGTGGTAATTATCGGGTTGTTTACAGTACCAACAGGTATTTCAGATACAATGAAGCTTGTATATATGTTTGTGACAAACATATTGTTAACGGCAATCATTTATACAGCAATCGCAATCCCATACACATCACTTCAGATTGTTAGAACAAACAGTCAGCAGGAGAGAGCACTTATGGGAACATGGCGTGCAGCTGCTGGTTATGTATCTGGAATGATTATCGCAATTGCGATAATTCCATTAACAAATGCGCTTGGTGGAAATCAGCGTGCTTGGATTAAGTTTGGTGTTGGATTTGCATTAATGGCAATTCTTGGTCTTTTAATCTGTTACTTAAAGTCAAAGGAAACTGCAGTGGAATCAGGTAAGGAACCAGTAGTAAAGGTTATGGGGGATGATGAGGAGCCAGTACCATTTGCAACAGCTATTAAAAATCTTTTTAGTAATAAGTATTGGGTAATGGTTCTTGTACTTGGATTCTTTACAAATGTTTCTTATGGAATTAGTGGAGCATCAGGAACATATTACTGCAAATGGATTTATGGTAATGATAATCTTACAGGAATTCTTGGAGCAGTTGGTCTTATTCCTACAATAATCGGATTTATTATTGTAGGACCTATGATTAAAAAGCTTGGTGTCACAAAGTCACTTAAGGTTTCATTCTTTGTTGGAATGGTGACAATTGCACTTAGACTTATTAATCCAACAAACTTTGTTTACAACACAGCACTTGGTTGCTTTGCAACACTGGCAAACATTCCAATGATGTGCCTCATGGGAGTTATGACTGCTATGACTGTAGATTATAACGAGTACAAATATGGAAAGAGAATGGTAGGTACATCTCAGGCGGCAGCAGGTTTTGGTGGAAAGATTGGATCAGGAATTGGTGCTTCAATTATTGGATGGTGTCTTGCAGTAGCAAGTTATGATGGTCTTGCGGAGACTCTCACACCAGCGGTTAGACAGGCCATTTATACATTTAGCATTTATATTCCACTTCTTCTTTTTACACTGATGTTTATTATCACATTAAAGTTTGATTTGGAAGAAAAGCTTCCAGGCTATAGAGCAGAAATCGAAGCTAGAAAGAATTAATTGTTTTTTTGGGGTAATATATTCTAAGCTATAACGTAGAAGAAAGTTATTCCCATTTTTATTTTATTCAAGAAAGGTGAATGATATGCAACAGTATGAAAAAGAACATTTAGAATTTGTTTTAAACAACGCAGCAGAATGTGCTGTATTACTTAAGACTAATGGAGATTTTCCTATTGAAAAGCCAAGTAAACTGGCGGCTTTTGGTGCAGGCTTACGTTATACAATAAAAGGTGGTACAGGTTCAGGTGAGGTCAATTCAAGACTTACATACACTATTGAAGAAGGCCTTGAAAGGGCGGGCTTTGAAATCACTTCAAAAAAGTGGCTTGATGATTATGATAAGGTTCGTGCTGAGGCTAAAAAGACCTTCTATAAGAAACTAAAAAAGGAACTAAAAGGAAATTTTCTATCTGGAATGGGTAGAACAATGAGTGAACCGGAGCATGACATTGTTATAGCAGGTGAAGGTGATACTGCTATTTATGTTCTTAGTAGAAATTCTGGTGAGGGAACTGACAGATTAGTTGTTGCTGGTGAGGTACGGCTTAATAGCTCAGAAATTCGTGACATCTTAGAGCTCAATAAAAAGTATTCTCGTTTTATGCTTGTTCTAAATGTAGGTGGTGTTGTTGATTTATCACCTGTTATGGATGTTGATAATATTCTTCTTATTTCTCAACTTGGCGTGGATATTGGAAGCGTGCTTGCTGACATTATTCTTGGAAAGCAAAATCCATCAGGAAAGCTTACTACTACCTGGGCTGATTGGGAATCCTATAGTAAGGAAGGCACTTTTGGAGACTGGAATGATACAAAGTATAACGAGGGCATCTACGTAGGATATCGTTACTTTGATTCCTTTGGAAAGAAGCCATTATTCTCATTTGGTTTTGGCTTATCTTATACAAGTTTTGAAATTGAGACTACATCAGTTGAGGATAATCATACGGAGATTATCGTAAATACGAAAGTTAAGAATACTGGTTCGCGCCCAGGCAAAGAAGTTGTTCAGGTTTATTTATCTAAACCAACAAAAAAGCTTGATCAGCCTTATCAGGAATTAGTTGCTTTTGCTAAAACAAAGAACCTTGAGGCCAATGAAGAACAAGAGTTAAAGCTTTCCTTTGATTTAAAAGATTTTGCTTCTTATGATGAGGAAACAGCAAGCTATATTCTTGAAGCAGGTTGTTATTTGGTAAGAGTTGGAAATTGTTCATCTAATACAAAGATAGTAGGAGTATTATCATTAAATGATACTGTTACTTGTCTTCAGGTTAAAAATTGTCTTGGCAAACCAAGCTTTAATGATATTAAAGCTAAGGAAATGCCAGTGGAGGAAATTCCAGCTGAAGCAGCTCGAATAAAGCTTCTTCAGGAAGATTTCAAAACCCAGTCAGTGACATATGACAATGTCTACGATATTGATGAACGTGTAAAGAAAATGACTGATGATGAGCTTATTTACATGAACATTGGTGGCTTTGATCCTAATGCGAAGGGACTATCTGTAGTAGGTAACGCATCAAGTCATGTAGCAGGTGCAGCAGGAGAGACAACTTCACAGTTATCAGTTAAAGGAATCAAGCCTCTTATTATGGCAGATGGTCCTGCAGGTCTTCGCCTTTGCAAAATATACTATGAGGATGAATTGGGTGCTCATGATGCATCAGATAATGGTGCTATACCAGAAAGTATTTCTGAAATGATGGGACCTTTTGTAAGATTCATTGCAAATCTTATAGTTGGAACTAAAAAGGTTCCAAAGAACGTTGTAATCAAGGAGCAGGCATGTACAATGATTCCTATTGGAACAGCTATTGCTCAGAGTTTTAACTATGAATTGGCAAAGGGATTTGGCAGCATTGTAGGTGAAGAAATGGAAAGATTTGGAATTCACCTTTGGCTTGCACCAGCTCTTAACATTCATAGAAGCATTCTCTGCGGGCGTAACTTTGAATATTATTCAGAGGATCCACTTATTTCAGGACTTACAGCAGCAGCCATTACAGAAGGTGTACAGATGCATAAGGGCTGCGGAACCACAATCAAGCATTATGCAGCAAACAATGCTGAGACAAACCGCTATAACAACAATAGTCAGGTGAGTGAACGTGCCATGAGAGAAATCTACTTACGTGGATTTGGTCTTTGCGTAAGAAAGACCCAGCCAAAAGCAATTATGACCAGCTACAACCTTTTAAATGGAATTCACACAGCAGAACATAGAGGGCTTATTGAAGATATCTTGAGATGTGAATTCGGTTTTAAGGGAATTGTAATGACAGACTGGATTCTTGAAATGATGAAGGATAAGAATTCTACCTATAGAATTGCCCTTTCAAATGAAGTGGCAAAGGCAGGTGGTGATTTATTCATGCCAGGATGCAAGGGAGATTTCAGTAGAATGAAAGCAGCCCTTGAAGACGGTTCGCTTACAAAAGAGCAGCTTCAGATAAATGCCACAAGAGTTATTAAAATGATTGATACTCTTGCTGAGTAAATTAAATAAAATGCGAAATAGAGCTGAAAATGCAAAAGTGTCGTAGGATAACACACCACTACAGGCAGCTATCGCTAACAAGTAATTAAATAGTTTAAGCTATTTCTAGTATAGGGAGTCATTTTGACTCCCTATATTTTTATCTAAAAATGAAAAAAGTTTTGGGTATAAGCTTATAACCTTAATTTTTTTAAAATATTTTCTTTTTTAAAATATGAGATGTGATAAGCTTATAAGGAAATTAAATTAACAAATCGGGATTTTTAGAGGCAAATTATCTTTCAGTTTTACGTTTTATGAAAATTTAAAAAAGTATATTGACTCTCACATTATGTGAGGGATTATCGTTGTAGTGAGCTCAAGAGAAAAACATCCATGGAGGTAGGAACAAATGCTTAAAATAGGCGAATTTTCAAAACTATCCAGAGTAAG
>JAILKL010000070.1 GCA_024693775.1 Pseudobutyrivibrio sp. | reverse complement strand
GTATTGGTTAAATAATTAGTATTTTTACCTAAGTCAATAGCATTAGATATTGTGTAATCAGCTGTAATCTCACCTGACTGCACCAATTTATATCTAATCATTGCTATAGCCAAATCATCTCTCTCTGCATTGTAATAGTTGTTAGAGGTCAAGAGCTGATTATTGTTCTCAATACTAGTTCTTACTTCAACTTCTCTTTCAAGCTTTTCATTAACATCATCTTCAAGCTCATCTAATCCCTCTACATCATAATTTGCTTCTGAATAAGCTGTAGATGTTGATGTGTACTCGCTAGCTGTCTCAGATTCTGCCTGACTAAGGCTAGATACTGTGTTCTCCAAGCTTTCTGATTGAAATTCTGATGTAGAACCAAGCTCAGAATCCTCAGTAGAAAGTGATTCCGATGCTGACGCAAACAGCTCCTCATCTGTAGGAGTAGATTCTGAATCTGCCTGTAATTCTGGTTCTACCTGTACCTCTGGATCTGTCTGTATCTCTGGTTCTACCTGTACCTCTGGATCTGTCTGTACCTCTGGTTCTGCCTGTGGTACTGGACTTGTCAATACTGTAGCTGCTGGCTCTGCTACAACATTTGTTGTACTAGCTGGTGCAGATATTACATTTTCCATTGGCTTAGCTTCTAAATTTACTACTAGCTCAGGTGCATTAGAAACATCTAATGATTCACTTGTTGACGCATAAACTAAATTAGCATCACTAAAAACAGAGGATCCGCCGACTGCTGCTCCTGTGATTGCTATACCCTTTACTAAGCTTTCTACCTTCTTACTCATTTTAATTCCCCTTTGTTACAAATATTATTTTTTCATTAGAACTTAATTAAAAGACAATATCTATCACTTTGTATAGTTACTATAGAAGACTTTTATGAACAAATTATGTTTTCTTGTAATTTCTCTTGCCAAAATATTCTAATTTTTGCCAAAGTATTTTAAGCAATATTACCAAAACTCCCAATTTATAGAAAAAGAGCCACAGATGAAAAATCTGTAGCCCTTCTATAATTATCTATCAAAATCTTCATGTAAAATCTTTAA
Organism: Pseudobutyrivibrio sp.; assembly: GCA_024693775.1. GTDB lineage: Bacteria > Bacillota > Clostridia > Lachnospirales > Lachnospiraceae > Pseudobutyrivibrio. The sequence goes on along the minus strand of JAILKL010000070.1, from coordinate 2,925 downwards.
ATATTGGCCCTTGAACCAGGCTGCAATACCTGCCGTATTGTCATTATGACGCCCATGCAAGCCTTTTCCGTATACCTGAACACCTGCAGAATTCAACTCCTCTAGCAGTTTGCCGTAGGCAGTGGAATCATAATCATCCTCATACATATATGAAACAACGAACTTTGTACGGCCAAAATTGGTTTTGCGGATTTTACGCCAAAACCTATCATTGAGCCTTTCTATGGAAGCGTCATCCATGCCGTGACCATAGCGCTGCAACATGTCCAAGGATGTTGGAAATCCATTAGGACGCTTTAACCTTTCATTGGCAGCGATATCTCCCAAACTAGCCAATGGCTTTCCCAAAATCATAGCATGTGGCATCAAATCACATCCATAGTACATTGAGCCAATAGTTCCCATGGAAATTCCTGAAAGAATCAGCTGTTCTGGGTAAAAGCTCAGCTTGTTGAGATATTTATTGATGATTTTCACCATGAGAGATTCAAATTCATCACTGCCATAGTAGAATCCTCCACCCTCAAGTCTTTGTTCTGCAATCAGCAAAAATGGGCAACCCATTTTTCTCATCATATTGTAGCCCTCAAAGCCTTCTCTGGTTTTGTATCCAGAAAAGTAAACGGCAAGAGGTGGCTTGTAATCGCCTGGATCAAAATATGTAAATATCTCTTCTCTTTCTGAGGTAACATATCTTTCCCCTCCCACCATAAAGGTACCAAGTCCGCGGCGTGAATGTCTTGCATGCAAGGCGATGACATCCAGCTTTCCTGCCCCTTTTGCTTTTAGCGAGACAAACAAGCTGCCTGGAATATCATCATTTTCAATACAAATCTCTGATTTTAATTGTTCTTCATCGAATTCACCGATTTCATATATGTCAGATAACGAGCCTGTAACTATCTTTTTTATGTCCAGCTTTATTTCTATGCCTGGATCCTTTTTATATTCCAACCAAAAATCCAAGGCTTGATTTTCCTCTATAGGAGTATTGTATCTCCAATAAACTGTTTGGCTGAAATCATCCCCGTAATTTCCCTCCAGGGAAACTCTGTATTGACCAAACCATTTGACCGTGCCTTTGAAGGATTGCGCAACAGAAACATCCTTTGGATTGGATTTTTCACCATAGACATGGCCGAAATAATCCTTTCCTCTGGTTTTAATGTAATCTACCACACCCTTCTGTGAAATAAACTCCCCCAGCTTTCGGTTAATTAAATCAGTTTCGATTGCATTTTTAGAAAATCCGTCAGTATAAAGCAAACAATATGCCTTGGTAATTCGTATTAACGTATTTTCTTCGACTTCATTTATATTTCTATCTAGTATAACAATATCAAAGTAATCCTTTGATCCGATTAAATCATCAGTCCACTGGACAGCCTCTATCCATTCAGGATAATCAGCATCGTAGCTATGAAAATTGTCGGATACAAACAAAACTTTTATATTATCCATTATTTGCTCCCAAGTCCAAGAGGTTTATCCAGCAATGAGCCAACGGCTGCAAGAGGTACTATATAAACCACTTTTGATAATTGTCTATATGATGCCAATGAATCGCCCTGTAACGCAATTACGATAATAATCACTAGAGAAATTCCAAGCCAACAGCATAGACTACTTATGTCTTCCTTTTGAATTGCTTTAACTACAATTACAAGAACCAACACAATCAAAAGAATAATCCAAGGTGTTCCGCAGACAATTGAAAGACCATCTGCAAAGGAACCCATGTTGCCAATATTGTAAACAACTACATTAGTCCAAAAATCCTTAGCGTTTTTGAAATACCATAAATAAAGTGCCATAGGAACACCTACTGTGAGAATTCCTTCTATTATAGATGCATAAAAACCTCTATAGCTCTTTGAATCGATACCATCAACCTTGAATTTGATTGCAAAAAATACTATCAATACAATCCATATAAATACGTATCCTGGCTGCATAAAGAAAATCAATCCCATATCAATAGCCAATAAATATGTGTGATGTGCCAAATACCCGCTCTGGAGCTGTCTATTTACATGATATGCAGTCAACGCTAATACTACAAAAATCAACTCTTCTGCACCTGCATGAGTCCATGCACCCCAGCCAAAAATAGTAAGTACTGCAGCTGAAATCATCGCAAATACTTCTGAAGTATATAACTTTGCAGTCTTATATAAAAATGCAGTACCAGCCAAAATAATAATGCATTCCTCAACAAAATGCACCACATGTGTTGAGGTTGGCAAAAAGCCTAACCCCCAAAACTCATATATAGCTGGGCCATAATTTCCATCCAATTCTGTATATGCTAAAAATCCATTTCTGATGGATTGCGCAGTGTCAAAAATATCATTTTGTATCTGTGTAAATGCGCCATTCACAAAAGGATTTAGTGGACTAGAAATAGTGATTATCCCTGTAATGACTAGTAAAACTAATAACTCTAATACCCTTTTCAATTTAATATTCATTTTTGCCTCCCCATATTTCCCGTATAATTAAAAGAGTGATTAATAAAATATATTAATCACTCTTTATTATAATTAACTTGAAATACGAATTCTACTACTTATCTATGCTAGTATCAGCAGCTTCCTTTGCATTGTCTCTTTTATCAATAGCAACCTTTCCTGTAATAATACTAATGATAATAAGAATCCAATACCACCAAGATCTTCCATCAAGGCCACTCTTCTGCATAGCTAAAGGTGTTTCCTCATCAGTAATGGTGACACTACCATCTCTTGCATTTTCGCTATCATTATCCATGTTCACTGAAAGAGGTACTGTCTCGTCTTCAATAATTGTATTAGCCTCTTCAGTAGTGTCATCTTCGTTGAATGAAACCACACTAGCCACATCTGCAACATTTGCCACTTCATTATATGAAGAAGTATTCGTTGAAACTGTAGAAGCCACATTATT
>JAILKL010000015.1 GCA_024693775.1 Pseudobutyrivibrio sp. | reverse complement strand
ATTATCAGTCTATGTAACGGCCGCAAGGGCCAGGGCCAGGTACCGATATACCGATTGCTCCTTCATTCTAGCAGCTTAAGCAACAAGATGGCTAATTCCTTACTGGATGTAAGGGGTATAACCATATATATATTGTAGTAGGCCAGTACACTGGGGACGCCCTGCAAGTACTGGTCTATTATTATGCCCATTTTTAGCGCAGAAGATGAGCATGAGACGAAACTATTCATAGGAAGTGCGGAAGGTGCATAATGTGGAGATTTTAGGTTGTAACTTTATGTGTATCCTGTTTTTTAAAATATTTTAATAGAAGCCGATATCTATTTTGGTAGTGAAATATGTTTTTTATCGGGGGGAATAGGAATGAAAATTGAAAATAATCAATATCAAAAATGTGTTTCACAAATCAATATGGATTTAGCAAACCACAATGTTGCCAAGCGGGAAGAGAAGGCAGAGCCGAAGAAAGATATTGTGGAAATTTCAAAGGAAGCACAGGCTCTGGAAAAAACAGAAGCAAGGGAACTGAAATCATCATCCAAAGGAATAACCATTACTACGGATGGAAATACGATAAATGTATCTTTTAAGAATGCCGCGTATCTTTATGGCGCCGTGATGAGAGGATATATTGATATTGGTAATGAGCGGTTTATTCTTGATGATGAAACTAAGAAGCGTTTGACGGATACAGCGGATAAACTACATGAACAACAGGAACAAGCGGTTATGACTGCGGCAGCAGAGCATAACCTAATGGTGGCTCAGCAACAAGCTGAAGTACTTCCTTTTTTTATGTTACGCTAATTTTAGCTTTTACTAAAACTAATAAAATGAGACAAAACGAGTGATTTATCTCATTGTGATACATCGCTAAAGGATTATAAATTGTTTGAATAACCAGCTTGCTTATAATTAACTATATCAGGTCAGAAAGAAGCAGACTGTTGTTTTAAGGAGCGAAGAATATGGTTCGAAGAAAAACAACACAGGAGATTTTAGGTGAATCTATACATGAATTAGCAAAGGTAAAATCTGTGGATAAAATTACAATTAAAGAAATTGTTGATAATTGTGGTTTGTCATCTGCAACATTTTATCGTCATTTTCAAGACAAATATGAATTGATAGCATGGATCTATAATTATCAGCTTGAATATATTTTTACAGATTTAAGTGAGGAGATGGAAACATGGAGGCAGGCTATATATGATTCAGTATCAATCCTTGATAATGACCGTTCTTTTTATCTAAATGCTTTTATGCATACAGATGGTCCAAACTCATTTTTCATGGCTACGTATTCTAAATGTGAGGACTTACTTATTAATTTAATAGAAAGAAAATGTGGAGACAAGCTGACAGAGGAAATTCTTTTCGATGTAGATTTTTATATGCGCGGAAGCTCATACACTATTTATGAATGGTTTGTGTATGGAAAGAGAAATTATTCGGTCGAACAATTAACTGATCATCTATATCGAATCATGCCGGATAACTTAAAACCTTATCTAATGTAAAAGGAGTTTGTGATGATAGCGGATGAAAGAATTATAAATTTAATAAATAAAGAATATCTGGATAGAATCCCATCCTTTGTAAAAAACCATGCTACTGGGAAAACTTGTCAACTGATAGCGAGAGAATACCCTGATTTGTATGGGATTTTTTCAAGAGAACAGGAACCTACTAATGAAGAAAATCATCAAATGCAAGATATCGTAAATGATATTGTAGCTAAAAGACTTGATAAACAACATCTCTAAAACATATTGATAAGGAGGATGCATGGAAACAAAAGAAACATTTGATATTCAAGAGTATATGACTAAAGGTGTGGAACGTGTTGTTGCAGATGCTATAAAGGCTACTTTAAAAAATCCAAAAGAAAGTGCTTTTATGGTGAAGTTTGCAGCTGCAAGCAAGATAGCCTCAGAAAAAAGAAAAAAGGCAAAAGAAGCCGGTGAGCATAGACCACCATTTTTGATTGCGAGTATTACAAGTAGTTGTAACTTACATTGTGCAGGCTGTTATTCAAGGTGTAATCATGCCACTGTAGATGCTGAACCGGTTAAACAGCTTACCAGTGAGGAGTGGCTAGGAATATTTGATGAGGCAGATGATCTTGGAGTTAGCTTCATTCTTTTAGCTGGTGGAGAGCCGATGATCAGACGAGACATCATTGAAGCTGCTGGTGAGAAAACGAATATTTTGTTCCCAATATTTACAAATGGTACATTCATGGATGAGAGATATTTTAATTTACTTGATAAATCCAGAAATCTTATTCCAATTATGAGTATTGAAGGAGAAAAGAAAGTCACTGACGCTCGCCGTGGGGAGGGAATTTACGATAAGTTAATCTCAAATATGGATGAGCTTCATAAACGCGGATTAATCTTTGGCGCATCAATTACAGTCACTACTCAAAATATAGAAGAAGTTACTTCAGATAGTTTCTTACAGAAGTTGTCGGATAGAGGATGCAAGGCAGTTATTTTTGTTGAATTTGTACCAGTGACTGAGGATAGCAAAGAACTGGCACCTGATGAAAAAGAGCGTGAGTATCTCAAAAATGAAATTGATAGGTTGAGAAAAGAGCATCCTGAAATGGTTTATATTTCATTCCCTGGAGATGAAAAGAGCTCTGGAGGTTGCGTTGCCGCAGGACGAGGTTTTTTCCATATTAATTCTCATGGCGGTGCGGAGCCATGCCCATTCTCACCATACTCAGATATCAATGTTCGAGATACTTCGCTGCAAGATGCGATGAACTCCCGCTTGTTTAGGAAATTGCGCGATGGAGGATATCTGTTGGAGGACCATCCAGGTGGATGCACATTGTATGAACGCCGTGAAGATGTAGAAAGAATTATGGCTGAATCAAATTAGAAAGGAAAATAATTATGGTAGCAGGAATTATTATTTGTTTATTAGTAGTATGTTGTTGTTTCACACACAGACGTGTAATAAAGGCATTGATAAAGCATGAAGAGATGCCAAAGGCGCCTAAGTGGCACTGCTGGGTAAAAAAAGAAAATAGAAGATCCTAGTTATTATGGTGAATGCATATGAATAGAAAATTCTATGAAATACCTAAGAGATTTCTATTAGCAATCGCTGGGATTATTTGGATGATAGCAGGTTTCAACGTTGTTAGGCTAGGAATTATTTCTTATAAACTGGTGAGAGTAAGATGGTATTTACCTTTGCTTTCATTAATTATTTTTGGATTGTTTGGAAGAATGTTTTATAAAATGGCGGTTAAGCATGGAAAGAGAATTATGGGATATGAAGAAGAATATCGTCCTGTATGGAATTTCTTTGATGTGAAATCTTACATCATTATGGCAATAATGATGGGAGGTGGAATTGGGTTAAGAAATGCTGGTTTTTTTCCAGATGTATTTGTTGCATTTTTCTATACAGGATTAGGCTGCGCTTTGTTTTTGGCAGGCGTGTGTTTTGAAATATTATTTTTTGAAAATAAATAGAAGTATTTCATTTAAAAGAAAGGCAGGTAGAGCAATATTTGGGAAGGTATAGTGCGTTATATTACTATTGGAAAGAATCTTTGAGATGAGCTAGAAATCTTTCAGCGATAGGTGTAAACGCCTGATATCCTAAGAGAAGTCTTAACTCAAATGATGAGTACCTGTTATTGACTGAGAAATAAATTCAAGTTTGTCTAACTAAATAAATATATTATAAGGAGCTGGTTTAGCTCCTTTAATTATGCTTGTTATTTCCAGTATTAAATGCAACAGTAATATAAGTTTTGCATTTATCTGTAGAAACATGCATTAACTTCAAGAAATTTGCATTTACTAAAAAAGTTACCAAAAAGTTACCCCCTTTATTACTAAAAAAGAGTGGTATGCTTGAATGACATACTTAACGCAACTAAAATATATTGAACTCACGATTTAGACCTAAAAACGTTAATTTTAGGTCTTTTTTTATGCCCATAAATGCTATATTTTCGTGTAACCCTCAAAAATAAGCGCACATCAAGAAAACGACTCACGTTATATTTGTCATACTTAACGCAACCCATTGCTATTATGATTATGAATTTTACCTAGCCTGAAATTGCTCAATTTGATGTTGAAAATAGTTTTTAGAACAAAAAAATTACTTAGAACTTGTTGCAGATAATAATGATTTTGTTAAATTCACTTCATCTGCAGGTATAGCTTTTAGATCTAATAAGCTGGCAAGCGCATGCATATCCTCGTCATCGGACACAACTAATTCATAAGGAGCCAAATCCTCTAAGCCTGGACGCTTTGTACTATTTATGTGATTCACTAAAAGAGTTATGTCGTCCTGTGTATAGGCATTCAATGAAGTGCTCTTTGGAATAACATAACGAATGTATTCGTGATTCTTCTCCAGTTTACCTTTTTGCCAAGAAGCCATCGGATCACAATAGAAGAGTCTAGTACGGGTTGAATAATTATCTAGAGATTTTTCAAGCTCTTCAACCCGCTTAAATTCTGAGCCGTTGTCCGTCAGGATTATACTAAATAATCTCTGAAATCTTTCAGTTCCAAGACCTGATTCAAGATAGTCAAATACGGCTATTACAGACTCAGCCTTACAATCAGGCATTAGAAAGATAAGCATTACATTATTTCTTCTAAAGAGCATAGTAAGCATAACTTTTCCACGGCCTTGTTTTCCTTTTACCGTGTCCATTTCTACGATTTCGTATTCAGGTCTGTCTTCAATAAAAGCAATGAAATCCTGATACGAACGACCTTGGCGATACTGCTGGTTAATAACACTTGACTCTCCATTGCGCTTTTTTTTACGCTTTTTATATCCAGTTGCTCTCCGAAGGTGAGCAGGACGAACTTCAATTACAGAATTAGTTATGTATCTGTATACGGTTCTTTCTGAGACGATTAACTCATTTTCATGAGTTGCATATACGTGAGCAAGAGGTTGTCCTTTCTTAGCAACGCCATTCATTAGAATTGAATTAATTGCTTCTAGTTCTTCCTCGGATAAGTGGACACCTTCGCTTGCTTTTATGCGGGTTTCATGTGCTTTTTTATCAGCCACACGAGCGTCATAGAAATACTTATCTTCATTACAGTACCTACGTTTACTGCAAGCATTACACACATAAGGTGGTTTCATATATTTTAGACACTTGGTTGAAACGTATTCTGAACAATACTGATGGCAATTTTTATTACATGAGTAGCAAAACATTGGACACTTATTATCGCCGCATAAGTGTCGCTTATTACAACCTTTCGCGTACTTACAATCGTTACCAGCATAGTAGCTTCCTTTTAAGAAAATCCTATAGTTCTTTATCTCTCTAGCTATAGATGATTTATGTTTGTTGATAAGCAGAGCGATTCTTGACAAAGGCTGTTGTCGCACGATACCTATTTCTATGGACTCCCGCTCACTTAAGTTTAATTTTTTCAAAATACCTCCTCCCTTTGAGCATCAGACCAGTATAAAAATAGGCTTGATATTGCAATAAATTGCAGACAATCAAGCCTATTTTAGCCTTTTCCCATAGACATTATCTTTCTCACAATTCTATAGCTGCTTTTTGTAAAAATAAATAGTTTATGATTAACAATCATTTTATAGCTAATATTTCTATCTGACTTGACCGATACAATAGATAGGAGTGAGTAGGATTAATAACTGACACGAATGGAGGTTTTTTATGGAAATGGACCCTATCTTAAATAGTGTAGGACACGCTAAGCTAGCGCCAGCTGGGAAAATTTATATAGGTAAGCTAGTAGATAAGGATTATAGTATCAACATAGATGATGCAAAACAGAGGATTGCAGAGGGAAATCTGCAGTCTTTAAATGACATGGTTTCTTTTAAAAGTGGTACAAAAATTGATAAAACCAACCTTGATAATTCTTATCAAACCAACTCTGAAACTAAGGCTGCCACATTGGAGTTATCAAATACAAAGGTAATTGAGAAAAGCCAAACTTATAAAGCGGCGGGTAGTTCTAGCCCGAGAGAAAGTTGGGAAAATGATGCTCTAACACGTCGAAATGAATCACAACCATCCGCTAAGAGCAGTAGTAATGATCTATTAGAAATTATGCGATTTGATGCTCCTGATTTATATGCAAGATATATGGAACTACGGAAAATGGCGAATGATTGTCATGTTCATAGAGAAGTCAACGTATATAAGTGGGTTAATGACAATGAAATCGACGTAGAAAAATATGATGATGTTGATGAAGAAACTGTAAGAAATCTTCGTGAAAAATATAAAGAAAATTGCGTGGCACTTTATACATATGATCACAGCCCTGAATCATACAAAAAAGCCGAACCATTTTTATATGAAGCAACTAAACTAAGAATGCAATGGGAAAGTGAAAGATGTATGTCATCTGGAACATTTAGTTCACCAACTATAAAACAATTCACCACAATAGATGTATTGTCAAAAGCGTATTCTGATAGCGAGCATGATACAAGCATAAATTTTTATTCTAAAGATGAAGATACAAAGCCAACTAGCATTTTTTCAGGAGCGAGTCTGTGGAAGTATTCTACAAAATTCAATCTTTTATTAACAACAGATATATTAAATGCAATTGCTAATGGAGATAAAAGTACCGCAAGCAATTGGATGCGTCGAATAGATGAAGTTGTAAAAAATTTGAAAGATATCGAAAAGGCTTATCAAGGTTCTCATAGTTTCCTTCGTTTTGGAGCTATATTTAATGGGGATAAAGTTACCTATCATGCTAACTGGTCTGGATGTGATAATAAGCATGGTATAGAATCTGATACACCGGAAGGGCTTTTAAAGATTATAAATAATTAAATAGCATAAACAATCTATATACCACTAAGCAAGTAATATGTACCCTCTTTACTGTACAACCCAGTAAGGAGGGTATTTTTGTGAGCCTATGAATTTTTTTCTACTACAATAAGAGGGTTAACTCCCTACTGGATGTAGAGTAATTAGCCTTAAACTTATTGTAGTAGAAAAAATTCAAAATCTCGCAAAATTATAAGCACCCTCATCAAATTCAAGTATTTCGGCCTTGTATATATTAAAAATTGTATTTGGGTCACAGCCGCACAGTTCTGCTGATAGCGGAACATTTTTGGTTGCATAGAAAATATTGTCTCGATATGAAAAGCTTAAATCTTTTGGTGCAATTTTTATTTCATCACCAAAGAGAGTAGTAGTATATTTTTTAATAAATTCCTCGATTGCATCCTGACTAATTCGTCTACGCTTTATGCTTAAAAATAATGCATTATCATGCATATATTCGGTTACAACGTGTAATCTTTCAGTAAGGTAATTGGATAAAACGATAGCTACAAATGGCGATATATAAACCTTTGATTTCCTGCGTTTTTTGACGATAATGTATTGTTCTTCTAAGTGAAGATCATCAATATTTAATCGTTCACATTCCGATGCTTTTAATCCAGCACAGATAAGAAGTACAGCTATGGCAGTATCACGTTTCCTTACATTATTTTGATATGAGGCAGCTCTACTTGATGGAAGAGTACCGTTTGCTATATATGAAAGTAATTCAATTTTTTCAGCATCACTCGGAATATATTGACGAATCTTAGGCTGAGCAGGTTGAGTAACCTTTAAAATTGGTATTGCATTAATCAGACTTTCAGTATAATAATACATATAGAAGGTTCTCAAAGACGCGTATCTACGGCGTATAGCAGCAATAGATCGTTCTTTGACTTCTCCATAAGTATCATACAACTGAGACTCTATAATGTAATCTTCAAGTTCACATTCTGAGAGAGATTGAAAATCCTTTAAAGTCATTGTTTCAATAGAATATTCCTTATTGCAAGATATGTACTCAAAAAATGCAGCCATATCTATTGCATAGCCATATAGAGATGCTGGCTGTAGCTTAGCCATCTGTGCATCGAAAAATCTAGAAGCAAATGAAGGCATTCTGGTTTCAACAAGATTATTGGTTTTTTCTATTAACAGTTCATCGTTTGATAATAATTTACTCATAAGTAAATTATAGCTTCATCATAAACTTACGAACAGTGACAAAGTTAACGCAACTTTTGGTGTCTTGTAGAAGAGTGCAAGTTGCGTTAAAAATGACATTTAGCTAAAAGAGTGGTATAAACCTAAATGTATCTATCGGATAAATATCTGTTTTACCGATAGATAGTATTTTAAAAGGCCCGAAACTGTGGTATTCTATATATGACTACTATTTTAACTGGAGGTTCATCATGGGTAAAGACTCGGATTTTTATAAAGAAAAAGCTAAATCACAGAAAATAAAATTACGTGAGCTTATCTCGCAGTTACCTAAGCCTGCTGTAGATTTTATTTACTCAAAGGAACAAACTACACAGACAAGCACTTTAATTTCATACAGCTATGATTTATTGACGTTCTTTCGATTTTTAATTAACTCTAACCCTACAATTACAGGTATGGATGTCAAAAAAATTGATTACAGCCTTCTTGATAAAATAACTGCTGATGATATTGAGGAATACCAACGCTACCTTGAATTAAACGTTGTTGGTGAGCAACATGAAAATGGAAAACGCGCTATTGCTCGTAAAATGTCGCCTCTACGCAGTATGTACAAATATTTACTTACTCGTGAATATATTTCAAAGGATCCAACTCAGCTTGTGGCTTTACCTAAGCTAAAAAAGGATAAAAATATCGTTCGTATGAATAATTACGAGGTTCAGGCCATTTTGGACGCCATTGATAATGGAAATGCCTATACCAGTGAACGCCAACGCAAATATAATCAAAGAACTCGTATGCGTGACCTAGCTATCCTTACTTTGATGCTAAATACTGGTATTCGTGTAAGTGAATGCAATGGATTGGATTTAAATGATATCGATTTCAATGTTAATTCTTTAACAATCGTCAGAAAAGGTGGAGGACAGGATATTATCTACTTTAATGAGGATGTTGCTGGTGCTCTACGTGACTATATTAACGGCGAGCGCGAATATATTGTTCCTCGTGATGGTCATGAGGACGCACTCTTCTATTCTTTGCAGGGGCGCCGCATTAGCGTAGATGCCATTGAAAATTTGGTCAAAAAATATGCAAAAATAGTTGTTCCAAACAAAAAAATCACACCGCATAAGCTTCGTAGCACCTATGGTACTGCTCTATATCGTGAAACTGGCGATATTAGACTTGTTGCTGATGTACTCGGCCATGAAAATATTAATACAACTATTGATTACTATGCAGCTATTGAGGATGAGCATAAAAGAATGGCTAGAAACGCCGTTGATTTTAGAAAAAAGGATTGAGTTTAACTCAATCCTTTTAACTTTCAATATTATTTTGTCATACGACGATATTTTTCTAATAGCTCTTCAAAATACTCAGGAAGTGGCGCATTTACTTCGACATATTCCTTGGTTGAAGGCTGTATAAACCCAAGCGTTTGAGCATGTAAGGTCTGGCCCTGTAGCTTTCCAACTGCCTTTCCATATACGTCGTCGCCTAATAAAGGATGGCCAATATGGGCCATATGTACGCGAATTTGATGGGTGCGGCCAGTTTCTAATTTAAACTGACAGTAGCTATATCCTTTAAATTGCTCTAAAACGGTAAAATGAGTGATGGCCTCTCTTCCACCTGGTACTACTGCCATTTTCTTTCTATCCTTTGGATTTCGGCCTATAGGAGCGTTTATGGTGCCGGACTCCTCTTTGAAATTTCCAATAACAATTCCCTTATATATTCTATTAACGGAATGTTCTTTTATTTGGGCTGCAATATCATTGTGGGCCTTATCATTTTTGCAAATTAAAAGAGAACCGGTGGTGTTCATATCAATACGATGAACAATACCTGGTCTGATTTCGCCGTTGATTCCTGATAAAGAATCCTTGCAGTGATACATGAGGGCGTTTACAAGTGTACCTGTATAATGGCCAGGTGCTGGGTGAACAACCATATTCTTTGGCTTGTTTACTACAATAACATCCTCGTCCTCATAGAGAATATCAATAGGAATATCCTCTGCAACAATATCGATTTCCTTTACAGGCTCTATAGTAATGAGAATTTCATCACCTAATTTAGTCTGATATTTTGTTTTAACCTGTTTTCCATTAACTAAAACAAGGCCATTATCTATAGCTTTTTGATAATGGCTTCGTGAGTTTTCTGGCAATGCAATGCTCAAATATTTATCTATTCTGATGCCTTCGTCGGCAGGCTCTTCAATGTTTAATAAAATTTCATCCATTCTTTTTAAATCTAAAATGTTCCTTTAATTCTTCAAAATCTTCATCCTTATATACAAATAAAATAAGGAGTATTAATGCTATCACAGAAACTGTAACATAGCAATCTGCCACATTAAATACAGGAAAATTAATTAGTGAAAAATAAATAAAGTCTACTACATAATTATTGCAGATTCGATCGATATAATTTCCAATAGCCCCTGCAATTATAAAAACAATTACGTAATTTAAGCATAAGTATTTCTTGATCTTTGGGAGCTTATATACCACATACATCATAATTAACAGCATTATAGGTGTAATTATAGCAAAAAGCCCCTGCTTGCCCTCTAGCATAGAGAAGGCTGCTCCAGTATTCTCCAAGTAATGAAGCTGCAATACTCCTGGAATTAGGATAATATCCGATTTTTCTTTTAAATTGTTAATTGCTAAAAGCTTTGTATATTGATCTAAAAGAACCAAAGCTATGACGATAACAATATTTGTTATCATCATAGTTTGATTTTTAATAAAAGTTTTCATTAGTTTAGTACCTTTTCAATAGCGTTTATTAAATCCTCGTCAGTGAAATCCATATAGGAATCTGCCTGTCCAATTGATTTTAAAACTATAAATTTGATTTTCTTGCCATTCATCTTTTTATCTGATTTTGATGCCTCTAATATATCATCAGAATAAAGATTATCCACTGTTATTGGCAAATCATATAGTTTAATAGTTTCGATAATATCTGAAACCTCAGAATCTGTAATATAGCCTAGCTTTTCAGATAAATAGCTGGCGCATACCATACCAAGGGCTACGCATTGTCCGTGACCTAATCTAAAGCCGCAAAGCTTTTCTATGGCATGGCCTAGTGTATGTCCAAAGTTTAGATAGGCTCTAATACCTTTTTCTGTTGGATCGATTTCTACAACATGGCCTTTGATACCGCAGCATTTGTATACAGCATAGCTCATGGCATCAAAATCCTTTGCCTTTAAGAGCGTAGAATTGTCTTTCAACCACCCGTAGAACTCTTTATCAGCAATTAATGCGCTTTTGATAACTTCACCCATACCACAGGCAAAATTGTCATCATCTAATGTGGTAAGTGTGGCTATATTCATATAAACAAGACGTGGCATATAAAATGCTCCGATCATGTTTTTGTATCCATTGAAATCAACCCCAGTTTTGCCGCCTACAGAACTGTCTACCTGAGACAATAAAGTGGTAGGAATCTGAATAAAGTCGATACCCCTAAGGAATGTGCTGGCAGTAAAACCAGTAAGATCACCTACTACACCACCGCCTAGGGCAATTAGAAGAGATTTTCTAGTAAATTTTTTTAAAATTAAATGCTCATAGAGCATATTTACTGTATCGAGATTTTTGGATGACTCACCAGCTGGGAAGCTAAATGATGTAACATTTGAACCAGTTTGTTTGAAGATAGTCAGTACCTCATATAAATAAAGGCTAGCAACATTTGAATCAGTGACAATACAAATATTGTCGTAGTCTGTATGTAAATCCTCTTTAAATACATTTAATAGGTCTTCAAAGCTGTTTCTAAAATGAATATTGTAACAAAAAGCATCATTGTAGTTTATAGGTAAGTTTTTTTCCATGAAAGTCTCCATTTTCTGTGGGTCTATACAATAAATTACATTAAAGAAAAGGCATCAGATTATTTACAATCTGATGCCAAAGTTAATCAATACTAAAATGCAGTTTGGATACCAGTGAAATCAAATGCATCTACTATGTCAGCTAAATCACCTGAAAGCTCTACTCCTGAAGGTGTGATAATGAAGATGTAATCCTCAATTCTCTGAAGATTTCCTTCAATTGCGTAGCATGTACCACATGTAAAATCAATAATACGCTGTGCAACACCAAGGTCTAAGCCCTTCATGTTAAGTAAAACTGTACGATCTGCTAAAAGTGTCTCAGAAATTTCTCTGGCGTCATCAAAGCTTGATGGCTTAATTACGCATACTTCCATAACAGTTCCTTTCCCTTTGTTATTTCTCATTGGGGTAATCTTTGGTGCAGGGCGAGAAGCTCTAGTCTCTCTTTCTGCAGGTCTATTCAAAGCTGGTCGTTTTTCCTCTTCTTGCTTAGAAAATTTATTGAAGAATGACGATTTTTCCTCTTCTTCGTATAAATCATCATCCTCATAATCATCGTAGTCGTCGTTAAGATGCATAGCGTCAAGCATTCTTTCAAACATATCATTACTCCTCTTTGACTATAAGTTATAGTTTCTCTCTCCGAAAATAGCTGTGCCAACTCTAACATGTGTGGCACCTTCTTCTATGGCTACTTCAAAATCGTTTGTCATACCCATAGATAAAATTCTCATATCTACATTATCAATGTTTTGGTTAGCGATGTCAACCGATAACTCCTTTATTTTGTGAAAAATCTCTCTATTTTCCTCTGGAACCACTACATTTGGTGCTATAGTCATAAGTCCCATTACGTGAATGGCATCAAGATGTGAAACCTCTTCGCATAGCTGCTTTGCCTCATCTAGGCGTACTCCGAACTTTGTAGTCTCCTCTGCAGCATTTACTTCAATAAGGATAGGAACAACTACACCCTTTTTCTTTGCCTGGATATTAATCTCCTCTGCAAGTCTATAGCTATCAACAGAATGAATAAGCTTTACCTTATCAACGATGTACTTTACCTTGTTTCTCTGAAGGTGTCCAATCATATGCCAATCGATATCCTTTGGCATTTCCTCAATCTTTCCTGTAAGCTCCTGAACCTTGTTTTCGCCAAAGTTTCTAGAACCAGCTTCGTATATTACATTTAAATCTTCGATAGGCTTTGTTTTGCTGACAGAAATAAGAGTAACCTCTGATCTGTCACGGCCAGCTCTTTTACAAGCGGCACAAACTCTTTCCTCTACTGATTTATAGTTTTCTAGTAATTCTTCCTTACGCATGATAACTCCTTAATTAATAATTGTATTCTCTTCTACCTCGTCGCCCTGTAAAACAATATGGTCATACATAGCAATTCCGTAGTCTGTACCGGTTTTAATAATTGAATAATCATTGTTTTGGTACAGAATCTCTATTTGTTTAAAGACTGAATAGCCTTTATTTACATTATAAACGCCCTCTAGCTTGGCTAAATCAGAACCTACTACATATGAGTCGCCTGCTCCAGAGCTTACTATTTGATCGCCTCGAGATACGTCTTCGCCATCTATATAATAGTAGTCATCTGTCTCATAGTAAATAGTCGGTGTGACAAATTCTGTGGATGAGCCCTTTTTCACCATGAATCCTTGCTCAGTATCATTATTTCCCTGGTAGAAATATGATTTTGGAATGGTGAAGAATTCTTTTTCAACAATTGATGAATTAGGAATCTTTAACCCAGAAATATTGCTGGTTATTAGCTTTATATGTACAAATCTGCTATCTGCAAATTTTTCCATGGAATCGTCTAAGCCTAGAATCAAATAATATTTACCCGCAGCTTGCTTGAATTCCATTGTTGCCCAGGTAATAGTGTCATCTGCTAAAAACTGAACTCTCACATAGGTGTCTTCTGAAAGAGTCTCATATAAGCTCTCATTAATTTCACATACCAGATTCCAGTCATCTGATGTAATTAGCTTATAAACTGGCTGTCCAGCAACTACAGACTCCTGCGATTTTAGATTGGTGTAGGAATATTTTGAGGAATCAAGATTTTCGGCTGTGAAATCATCAGTGGTGATACTTTCGTAGCCATCTGTTCCAAAAACTACTACACCTGGCTGCTGGCTATTATAGATACTGAAGGTACCAGAATCTATAGCAGTCTGCACCTGTCCTTCCATAGAATCCATGGCAGTTATGTTATATAGCTGTGCCAGCTGTGATTCCATGTCACTTTTAAAGGAATATACCTTTGAAAAGCTCATGTCGTTGTAGCTGGTAGAAAAGCTAGAAACCAGGGACTGTAGTTTTGAATATGAGCTGGCGTCAAGCTTTATATCGCTATTGCTTTCATCAGTAAGGGATGATAAAAGCTTTCCAGAGGTATCTAGGGCATAAATATTTGATTTTACACCTACTCGTCCAAGATTTTCTGCTAAATACAATATGTCTCCGTTGCTTTCGGCATTTACTATGGTTTCATCTCTAATGGCCAGAGCGTTGTATTCCAAATTGGATGAAATAGAGCCCTGTGAAACTTCATATACGGTGATATTGTCAGCGGTTATATAGGTAAACATGTGAAATACCATATATATGAAGATAACTCCTATTATGATAAAACCAATAGAAAAGTTATATTGCTTTGGATATTTAATTACGTTAGATTGTTTTTTGTTCTTTTTTGCCATATGTCATAAAAATAGGGCACTTGTCAGTGCCCAAAATATTTTAAATTATAAAGATATAATGATTTTTCCTTTAGCACATTCAGGTAAATCCTTTTCGTTTTTGCTAACAGATAAAACGAATTTAACACTGTAGAGACTACAGATTTTGTCAAGCTTTTCGATGGCTTTAGCGATACCATCATTTGATTCTAAATAAGAAACTGTAAGGAAACTGTCTAAAAAGACCTCTTGAATATCATTATTTTGAGATAAAACACCACTTAAGAAACCTAGAAATTCATCAGTACTATCAATCGGATAGTCATTCATGTTAATTAGTCGAATCTTTGAGTCTAATTCGTACATGTGCTTGGTATTCTTGTCTATATACACAATAGAACCGTCTACCTTTTGTACATCACTATTAACCTTGTCGAGTAAATACTTTGTCTTGCCTTTACCCTTTTCACCAGAAATAATTTCCACCATAGCGTAATACCTCCCTTAAAGTTTTTAGTTAATTTTATTTTAACATAACACAATTGAAACCAAAACAATATTTATAGACAATATTGTGAAAGTATTTCATTCATCAAGAGATATAAGTTTGATCGACAATCCGCGTTGAACACAATAGATACAATCTTGTCGTGATCAGGATTTTCTGATAATAAAACTAAGCAATAGCCTGCTGCTCCAGTTGTTCCTGTTTTTCCTCCTAAAATGCTAAAACCAGAAGGTGTGGTTACATTACCTGTAAGATATTGATTTGTAGTGCGCCATTCCTGGGTCTTTGCTTCACCACCGCTTGTATAGCTAGCTGTATAGTTGGTTGAAGTAAAAATTGTATAAAAATCTTCGTTGGTAATGGCTGCATTTAAAATTAAATACATGTCATATACAGTTGTGTAATGATTTTCATCGTGCAAGCCATTAGGTGTTACAAAGTTGGTGTTTGTAGCTCCTAATGATTTGGCAGTATCATTCATTAATTGTACGAAGCTTTCTACATCACCACTCATGCCCTCTGCTATGGCTACAGCTGCGTCATTTCCTGAACGAAGCATTAGTCCATACAAAAGATCTCTTAAAGAAATAACGTCACCCTCTTTAAGATTGGCCACTGATGAATCACTGGCCTGATCAACTGCATTGGCACTGACGGTATAGTATTCATCCAAATCACCATACATACATGCAATATAAGCTGTCATGATTTTGGTGGTGCTGGCTGGATACATTTTTTCATGTATGCTCTGGCTATATACTGTAGTTTGTTCTGTAGTATTGAAAGCACCAGCTGCTGAGGCCACAGTTGAGTGAACAGAGGATGTACCGACATCATCGCCATTGGCCACGCATAAATCACTGGCAAACAAATCTACTGAAGATGAGCTGCCATTATGAGTAATGCCGTAAGTATATGAGCTGTCATATACATTGTATTTGGCCACACTTTCTTCTGTTCCGCCACAAGCTGTGAGGGACAAAGTAAGTGTGAAAGCTAAAGATAATGCTATTAGTTTATTTATACATTTCACGCCACTCAAGATCTCCTCTGTCTAGTGATTTGATAAGCAACTCGGCTGTTGCCAGGTTTGTTGCTAGAGGAATATTGTTTGCGTCGCAAATACGTACAATATTATTTACATCTGGCTCGTGAGACTTCACTGTAAGTGGGTCTCTAAGGAAAATTACCAAATCAATTTCGTTCTGATCAATTTGAGCACCTAATTGCTGTGTGCCACCTAAATGACCAGCTAAATATTTGTGCACAGTAAGATTAGTGACTTCTTCTACAAGTCTGCCTGTTGTGCCAGTTGCAAAAATTTCATTTTTACTGAGAATTCCTCTGTAAGCAATACAAAAGTTTTGCATAAGTTTTTTCTTAGAATCGTGGGCAACTAATCCTATATTCATCTAAAATAACCTCCTGTTGTTATTTTGTGACTGTAGTCCAACATTTAAAACGATGCCAATACCAAAATATATTGTTACAAGGGACGTCAGTCCATAGCTAACAAATGGTAATGGTAAACCAGTGTTTGGCATTAATCCAGTAACTACGCAGATATTAACGAAACTCTGGAAACCAATAAGTGTGGCAATACCTGTGCATATTAATCTACCTGATATATCCTTGGCCCTTTTGGCTATCATTAAAATTTCAAATGTAATAAAGAATAACAATGCAATAATAAGAACAGAACCGATAAATCCTAACTCCTCACCTGCTACAGCAAAGATAAAGTCTGTATGAGGTTCAGAAATATAATTACCATTTTTAACAGAATCGAAGGCGTCATTGTAAAGACCCTTTCCAAATAGCTGGCCAGAACCAATAGCCATAATGGAGTTCTGTTGCTGGTATGAACTAGATGGATATTCCTCTGGCTTTAACCATGCCAGGATACGTAGACCCTGGTACTCATCCAAAATAGTCTGTCCTTCCTGCATAATAAGAATTAGCAATATGGTAATAGCTGGAATGGTAATACCGATTACTGTTCCGACCAATTTATAACTAAGTCCTACTACAAACATCATAACACAAATAATCATCAAAGTGACTATAGTAGTTGACAAATCTGGCTCTTTTTCTATTAATAATAACGGAATTGCTGCCAAAAGCATGGTAATTATAATGGTTTTTGGCTCATTAATATCTTCTTCATGCATCATTAAAAACCAAGCAAAGAATAAAACCAACAAAATCTTGGCCAACTCAGATGGCTGGAAACGAATACCTACATCAATCCATCTGGTAGCACCACCGGATTTTTCACCAAATAAAAGAACTGATGCCAATAATAGAATAACGGCTATATAGTATACCCAATGAAAATGTAGTATGAAATCGTAGTCGACTAATGACATGCCTGCCATAACAAGAATACCTAGAACCATACCAAGAATCTGTTTTTGTTGATTGGCCTCGTTGGCACTACCAATAACAAAGATTCCAATGATTGTAAGTGCTATAACAGCAATTATTAATTTTATGTCTAAATTTTTAAACTTATAGTTATGAAACATCGTTTATTTCACCTTTTTTAAAAGTCCTGAATATAGTGGCTCTGCTAAAAGCTCGCCGTGCCATACGGAAATACCAATTGCTTCGTCAGCATTTTTTCTGATACGTAGGCTCCATTTTTCCTGAACCTCAACAGGTCCTGTAACTGTTCCAATATGGACATCCTTTGAGTTAAAATGCCCTGCAACAATATAGCAGCCCGTATTGTCAGGATAACCAGCGTGTACAGCACCGTCCAACGAACCAAATACGATTACATTACCCTTGGCTGTAATGGAGGCCTTTGCCTTTACATCACCCAACACGATTACACTGGAATCAGATACCATCTTATCTTCTTTTGTGATGCTACCACGTATAATCTTGGCATTTTCAAAGATTTCATCAGTATAGAATTTATCAATCATACCTTTCATACGAACATCCTTTAGCTCAGAATTTTCGTTTATTAGGATAATCTTGATGTTGGAGTTTAACTCTATGGCCTGGACAATAACCATGCCCTCCTCTGCTGTAATCTCTCGACCGAACGTCTCAAGAATCATAGATGTCTCTCCAAAGAAATCCTTTGAAGCTGCAAATTTTTCGCAGATAGCGCGCACCAACTCCTCGAAAGGAATGGTGGCGTCTAGCTGAAGTGATAAACCATATTTGTTACTTTTTAGTATTACAGGATCGTTACTCATAAGAATCTCCCTTTAATCTGTAAATTCATTTTCTGAATTAGAAACAGTGTTTGCTTCTCCGTTTAGAAGGTCTTCTGTAGAAGAAACACCAAAGTAATAGCCTAAAATATCCTTTGAAACCTCAGCGGCATTGTGAGAAGTATAACCATAGGCAATACGTGTCGCAATGGCAACCTCTGGGTTATCATATGGCGCATAACCAATAAATAAAGCGTGGTTTGGTCTAGATAATACCTGCTGAGCAGTACCTGTTTTACCAGCTACCTCAACACCAAAGCCATTGTATGCTGATAGGTTTTCAACAACCATACGCATACCATAATGAATTGCATCCCACTGTGAGTTGTTAAGTACATCAACCTGGTTTCTGACTGATGGGCTATATGACTCAATAACATTGCCATCAGCATCCCTTACGGAATCAAGCAATGTTAAATTGTAAACTGTACCACTGTTCGCAATGGCGGTTGCATATCTAGCAAGACCTACTGTTGTAAAGTTGTTATCAGACTGTCCAATAGCAGCCATTACTGGGTACTCAGTAGCTATATGTGGCTCGTTTTCTTCTATTTCGATACCAGTCTTTTCATCTAATCCAAATAATGAAGCATATTTTGTTAAGGCCTCAATACCAGTAGCATCGTCGTAATTATTGTCGCCACCTGCAAGTCTCCAACCTACCTCATAGAAGAAGTAGTTACAAGAATCTCTGATAGCTTCAGATACATTGATGCTGCCATGAGTGCTAGGATAAACCCAACATTTAGGGTTGTTTGATACCTTTGTAAATACACCCTGATCTACAATCTGTGTAGAGGTATCAATAACACCCTCAGCAAGTCCAGCTGTTGAGCTGACAATCTTGAATGTAGAACCTGGGGCTGTTCTCTGCTGTGTTGCGTAGTTATATAAAGGATTTGAACCAGATGTAGTCAAATATGAGTAGTAATCTGAATCTACTGTATTTGCTAATTTATTGTTGTCATATCCAGGATATGTAACCATGGCAAGAACTTCACCAGTGTTTGTATCAATCATAACAGTAGAACCTGAACATGGGTCAAGGGCTAACTGTCCTGGAGTAATTTCAAGTGTCTTGATTTTATTTTTCATGAAATCAAAGGCTGTAATTGAACCAGATGCAAGCTTTGAGTATGTCTCTGGATCTTCTTCTAAAACTCCCTGATCATATAAAATCATACATAGCTGATTTGGTGATATACCATCATCAAGAATCAGATATTTGTAAATGAGCTTTGAAAAGCCCTTGTCAGTTGAAAGATAATCAATTACGTAATCTATTAAATCGTTGTAAAGCTCTTCTGTATCAGCATATTTAGCTTCTGATTCATATGCGGTAATATCAATCCAATTCTGCTCGATGGCGTAAATCAAATATTTGTTTACAGCCATGCTTTCAGAAGTCCATGCCTGCTGTACCTCAGAGGTAGTATCTATAGCACTAGAATCAAAAACTCCCTGATTTTTGAGGGATGTAACAATATATGTTGAGTATGCCTGATATTCCTTTGGTAACTCGCTATATACAGTTTCGTTGCTGGCCTTTAATTGGCTACGAAGAGTGTTTAAAACAGTCTTTTGTTTAGCTTCAAAGGCTGCCTGTACTGCTTTTTCGTTATCGCTAGCAGTCTCATCCTTGAATGCATTTGTATCGATTACTTCATTATTGATGAGTGAATAATAAACATCATAAATTGGTACTACGACATCAGATGCTGATGAGTTTTCGCCACTGTTATATTCCTTTATGTTGGAAATCTTTGAGTATAAAATTCCGGCAATTTCCTGCTCCAAAAGTGTGTAGGCAGCCTTTTGTAAATCTTTGTCAATTGATAAGTAAACATCGTTTCCTGAAACAGCCTTTACGCTCTCGCCCTGAGCAATTGTATTACCAACGCTATCTACATAAAGAGTTTCATAACCCTTTGTTCCTGATAAATAGTCGTTCATGTATTTTTCAATACCTGATTTACCAACAACATCTGTTGTCTCAACGTTTTCGTCTGTCTTTGATAATTCTTTATACTCAGAAGTAGAAATTTGTCCTGTATATCCAATGATATGTGCAAAATATTCACTGTTGTCATATCTACGAAGTGATTTCTCTTCGATATCTACACCAGTTAATTCATTGATGTTTTCTTTTATATAAGCTACAGATTCATCGGAAACGTCTGATGCGATTACTGTTGAGATGTACTTCTGATATGAGTTTTGTCCCATTTTGTAGCGAACAATCATTATTTCAAAGCGAAGCTTTTTATCATATTCAGTGGAGATGTTATAAACATTTTCTCCTGACAAATAATCTACAATCTGCTCAGCTGTTGCTGTTGCCTCGTCGAATCCAGCTTTTTCGTTGTATTCTAGCTCTTCGATGGTGGCCTTTCCAAAAATATCAGCTCTGAAACGCTGTAAGGCTGTGCCTGAGCTTAAGAACTGATATTTTCCAGCTGAATCTATGTAGATACCAAAGTCGTTGTCCACTGTATCTCCATTTTCTTCAAGCTTTGTAATGATTTGTGCAATCTCAGAATTAAGTGACTGGCTACGCACCTTTGATGATGAGTAGGTTCCAGTATCCTGAATTGTAACAGCATAAACTAGTTCGTTATATGCAAGTATATTGCCGTTTCTATCGTATATATTTCCTCTAGTTGCGGGAATTGATTCTGTTTTTTCAAGCTTCAAATTATAGTTGTCTTGATATGCTGATCCATTAATAATCTGCAAATAAAAAAGACGTGAAATAAGAACAGCAGCAAAAAAGATCATTGCTACTGATACCACGCGAATACGTGATGAAAATGCGTTTACAAAAAAGTCCTTAATACGTTCCAATTCTATCAGAACCTTTCTTTTCTAAATTTTCTACCCAGTTATTAATATGTAAAATTATGTAGTATACAAAAATCGATACTAGTAGTGTGTATACAACCTCTGGAAGAATAATGTTTGTTACATAAAAACCTAGCTCATATCGGCCTCTAATAAAATATAGGGTAAGGTATGAAATAATTCCGTATATAAAATCACTTGTACCGATTAGTATCATAGGTAAACGTAAATCATCTCCAAAAAACTGCTTTTTAAATAGTCCATTTAAAAAACCAATATAAAGATAAATAAGAGCATACATTCCAAAATATGCTCCTGAATATATATCGAGTAGAATACCGACGCTAAAGCCTGTAAGTATACCGTATCTTCTACCCTTCATAAAACCATATGTACTAACAACACACAATAATATATTAGGTGTAACACCACCCAATATATATCGTGAGAATACGCTAGTTTGTAAAAGAAAGCATACAAAAATAACTAAGGCTACGACTAATATTCTTCTGAGATAGATTTTATAATCCTTCACTTTTATATGACTCCTTGACCTGTAAGATAACAAGAACATCTGATAGATGCTTAAAATCAACTACAGGTGTAATAGTGCCTGATTTTGTAAGGTCATTGTCATCCTCCTGGATAGAAGAAACATAACCTATCAATAGACCTGGTAAATATTTATCAGAGATGTTTGATGTAACAACAGTGTCTCCAATGGCAACTGCATTATCATCATCATCTAGGTTGGAAAAATCGATAAGATTGTTTTTGGTCATCTGTTCGAGTGATCCGGAAACAATACAGTTATCTTCTGTTGAAGAAATAGTGGCGCTAGTATTTGATGTGTCATCAATAATAGCTCGGACAACTGCATAATCCTTTCCAACTGAAGTGACAATACCTACAAGACCACCATCAGCGAGTACATTCATGTTTACTTCGATACCATCTGATGTACCTTTGTCGATGGTAAAGGTGTTAAACCAATTTGATGTACCCTTTCCAATGATACGAGCGCCTGTTGTTTCGTAGTCATAGTAGGTCTGGTCTAATTGATATAAATCCTGTAATTCTTTTAACTCGTCAAGCTTGAGCTGAAGGCTGGTTATCTGAGAATTAAGATCCTGGACCTGAGCCTGAAGATCTTCGTTTTCTGAAATCAGCTCCTCTTTTGTTTTGGTGTCTGCAGAGGAAATAGATATAGATCCACCAATATAATCAATACCCTTTTGCATTGGAATAAAAATGTGATTTGCTACTACCTCAAGTGGACCACCAGAAAACCCTGTAGAATAGCTAATAAACAAAAGCATAATACAGATGATTGACATGATGGTGAGCAAATATTTACTTGGTATTCCTCCACCTGCTTTTCTTTGTCTCATAATACCTCTAATTTTTATTTAAAGATTCTTGTTCTTAAGCTGTATCCGTATTTCTTGTACTTGCTGTCGTTTAATACGGCACCAAGTCCACGAGCACATGACTCCTCTGGGTTTTCACATTCGTTTACTTTGATATTAGTAACCTCAGTAAATAATGTGGCAATCTCATGAAGCTGTGATGTACCACCTGCAAGGTAAATACCAGAATGTACGATATCCTTTGCAAGTTCTGGTGGAACCTTCTCAAGAATAAGTTTTATGTTTGTACAGAAAGACTCAAGGTCTGTCTTGATAGCCTCGTAAATAACATCGCTGGCGATTTCCATTTCGATAGGGAGACCACTAACTACATCTCTACCAACTACTGTAAGGCTCTCTCCTCTGCCTTTTAATGCAGAACCAATCTGCTCCTTAAGCTGCATAGCAGTTTTCTGACCAATAACAAGGTTGTAGTTTCTCTTTAAGTGAGTAACGATTGATTCATCGATTTGATTTCCTCCAAAAGGAAGAAGCTCAGAAAGAACTAAACCGCCAAGAGAAATAACAGAAATTTCTGTAGTGTCAGCACCTAAGTCTACGATCATAACACCAGTAGGCTCAGATACATCAAGACCCATTCCAATAGCACAAGCAATAGGCTTTTCGCATACACGAACTGAATGAGGCTTTGTCTTTGACTTGCTAAATAAATCAGAGAATGCCTTTTTCTCTACTTCTGTAATATCTGTAGGAACAGCAACAACAATATCACTGCCCTTTACCTTTCCCTTTAAGTTCTTTTCGATAACCTCAAAAAGCATTGTCTGCATATTGTCAAAATCTGCAATGACACCAGATACGATAGGGAATGAAACCTCTATAGTGTCTGGGGCCTTTTCAAACATTGAATATGCTGCATCGCCGTATGAATACATTTGATTTTTATTGACGATAGCTATTGTGTTTTTGATATTTGTAAGCTGGCTATTTCCGCCATATATTTTTAAATTTTGTGTTCCAATATCTATTCCATAGGAATTTGCCATGTCCGTCCTCCGCAATTAAAAAATATCTAAATCTATGACCTTAAAATTTTAACACAGTTGAGATGTGTTCACAAGGCGAGCATCTACAAGTTTTTGTAATGACATGAGAATGCCAAGCTTTGCATGATTCCATGTAAGAC
This sequence comes from Pseudobutyrivibrio sp., assembly GCA_024693775.1. Classification (GTDB taxonomy): domain Bacteria; phylum Bacillota; class Clostridia; order Lachnospirales; family Lachnospiraceae; genus Pseudobutyrivibrio. Next base: position 473 of record JAILKL010000015.1, on the reverse strand, counting down.
CACCCTGGAAGAAGGCTGTGTAAGGGTCACGAAGTGGACCGTCAGCTGATAATTCAATTGATGAACCCTGAACAAATGCGCCGGCTGCCATGATTACCTTTGAATCATAACCAGGCATATCCCAAGGCTCTGGTGTTACGTATGAATCTACTGGTGCTGCTGCCTGGATTCCTTCGCAGAATGCTATTAATCCCTCAGGCTTTAAGAAGGAAACGGCCTGGATAATGTCGTATCTATCCTCAGTTGAGTTAGGTACACATAAGAATCCTAGCTTCTCGTATACGTTTGCTGCAAAAATAGCTCCCTTTAAGGCTCCGGCTACAACTGTTGGTGACATGAAAAATCCCTGATAGAAGGATTGCATAATACCTAGAGATGCGCCAACTTCCTTTCCTAGTCCTGGAGAAGTAAGTCTGTGAGCAGCGTTTTCTACACATTTCTTTGTTCCTACAATATAACCACCGATAGGGGCA
>JAILKL010000013.1 GCA_024693775.1 Pseudobutyrivibrio sp. | reverse complement strand
ATGGGGAAGCTTTTTACATTTGATTTTTTAAGTTGTCGTATTCGCGATTGATTTCGGCAACTGTGGCGTTGTCGCCGGATTCGCCATCCGGATGATAGATTTTAATGAGTTCTTTGTAGCGTTTTTTGAGAGCCTTTGGCGTGGTAACGCCAGAGAAAAACATCTCTCCATTTACTATGTTGTCGTCCTCTACGTATGGTTCTACAGAGTTGGCCTGTACCTGGTCGTAGAACTTTTTCTTGCGTTCGAATTGCTTCTTGTCGTCCGCAAGCTTTTGAGTTTCTTTTATTAACAATTCCCATTTGAGCTGAAATTGCATTTCTTGCTGATTGAGGGCCTTTGTGCGAGCCTCAACTTCTCTTTTTTCTTTAAGCAAATCGTTCCATGCTTTTTCTAGTTCTTTATGTCGGTCTTCAAGTGTCTGCATGTCGATTTCGCCCTGACATGTAACATCCTTTGCCATAAAATCTCTCCCACTGTAACTATAACTGCTAGGTAAAATACTTAGTAGCATTACCATGAAATGATTATACTATTTATAGTTTCATTGTGTCAGCCAAAGATTTGGCTTATCTTTTGTACACTATGCCGGTATTAGGTGTAAGGGAAACGTGCAGGTTTCCACCCTCTACTCTAAAGTCCGTAGGCATGATGGAATAGCCTACTTCGTTGGATACCATGATTCTTTCCATATCGCAGTTTAGAGGTACACCTGTGAGCCATACTGGTACGTCCACCTCTATGTTGGTTGAATTTGAGTTGATTACAACAACTATCTGTTCATCTGCTGTAAAACGTCCGTAGCTGATATAGCCTTGACCGCAGTTTAGGAATCTAAAGGATCCTTTTTTAATTGCACGACTTTCCTTGTGAATCATAATGATGTCTCTGGTAAAGTCAATTAGGTCATAGTTGGCATGTCCCCATGGATATGTTCTTCTGCAATCCGGATCTGTAAAGCCACATACCCCTGCTTCGTCCCCGTAATATAACGTAGGAGCTCCCGGCCAGGTCATCTGCACCATTTCTGCCAGCTTCATTACTGGAATGCTTACGCCCTCTTCTGCGGCCTTAGGGCCTAGGGTCTCAATTCTTCCAACCTTGTGATTTGTTCTGGTAAGGAATCTTGAGTGGTCGTGGTTGGATAGCTGGTTCATGGAGCAATATAGTGATGGAGTTTTTAGACGAGCCATAAAGTGAAGCATAGTATTTTTAAATCTGTCACCATCACCTACTGCAGCTGCCTGATACTCATCAGAATGTTTTTCCATTCCTGTTAAGAAGTATGTGAGAGGCTCCATAAATGCATCATAGTTCATGATGGTATCCCACTCATTTCCTCTTAACCAGTCAGATGGATTGCCATAGTGCTCTGCCAGGATAATGGCATTTGGATTTGCTTCTTTCACAGCATCTCTAAAGTCCTGCCAAAATTTGTGGTTTTCTTCTGCTGAGTAACCCAGGTCAGCAGCCACATCTAGACGCCATCCATCACAATTGTATGGAGGGCTTACCCATTTCTTTCCAATACTTAAGATATAATCGTGTAATTTTCTTGATTGTCCATAGTTTAGCTTTGGTAGTGTATCAAAGCTCCACCATCCATCATATGAGCCATTGTCAGGCCATTCGTCCTTCTCGAATCTAAAGTAGCTATTGTATGGGCTGTCCTTTGATTCATAGGCTCCTGGTGGATATCCCTCGTCGCTGGAATATATCTTTTCTCTATTTAACCACTTGTTAAAGGAGCCACAGTGGTTGAATACGCCATCAATGATTACACGAATGCCCTTTTGATGGGCTTCGTTTACAAAGTCAGCAAAGAACTGATTGCTGGCGTCGAGGTTTTCCTTGTTGGTAACTCTCTTTTTGTATTTGGTGGCGTGGGTATTGTCATAATCCCCTTTTGCAAGACACTCACCACCATCATTTTTTATGATAGTAATATGAGGGTCTATATAATCATAATCGGCAGTATCGTACTTATGATTAGAGGGTGACACAAATAAAGGGTTGAAATATATACATTCCACACCAATACTTTTTAAATAGTGTAATTTCTGTCGTACGCCCTCCAGGTCACCGCCATAGAATCGTCCAATGTCTAGATTCTGAGGATAGCTGTCCCAATCAGCGACTCTTTCCACTGCGTTTCCTACATAATGATACTCATTTGTAAGAACATCATTAGATTCATCCCCATTACAGAATCTATCCACAAGTATCTGGTAGATAACTGCACCCTTAGACCAATTAGGTGTGGAAAATCCAGGTGTGATAGAAAACTCGTAGTGCTCACGCAAATCACGCCATAGACCTACTCTATCGTAATAGTAAAGACCGTAGTCTCCTACAATTTCAAAATGATAATTAAATTCTTCTGTGCCTAGCTGGACTATACAGCTGTAATAGTCAAACTCGCCTCGGCTACGTTCTAGTGAAAGCTTTTTATTGATGCCAGCAGATTTGGAGACTAGAAATGCTTGTATCTCCTCTTGTTTATACACGCGCAATCGAATTATTACCTGATCATTTATATCAGGTTCCGCTGGACTGCGATATTCAGATGTTCCGTCAGAATATATTGCCTGTATGTTCATAATGTCTCCCCTTAAAAATAAACGAAAAAAAAGACAGCTACGTTCGCTGTCTTTTTAGGAGAAGGTATTTTTACTATGGGGTTAGTAAAAATTATATAATGTATTGGGGGGTTTTTACGATGTTTATTATATGGCCCCGCAACTCTTAAGTGTGCACAAATAACACAAAAGTTGTATGTGTTTTTTGTGCAACTCTTACAAAACTATTCCCAATCAATACCTTCTACAGCGATTCCACAAGGTTTTATTCGAATAATGCTTCGAATTCTTCCCTACTAATCTTTTCTTTTTCTAATAATAGATTAGCACATTCGTGTAAAATTTTCTCGTTTTCTTTTAATAGTGTAGTAGCTTTTTCGTAGCACTCGTCGATAATACGCTTTACCTCTGCATCAATAGCAGCCGCTGTAGCGTCTCCGAAGCTCTTTGTATGTGCTAAATCTCTACCTATAAAGACTTCCTCGTCATCATCTCCATAATGAATAGGTCCGATTGATTTTGAGAATCCATATTTTGTAACCATATCTCTAGCGGTCTTTGTGGCATTCTTGATATCTGATGAAGCGCCTGTTGTTACATCATCAAATATAATCTCCTCTGCAACTCTACCGCCAAGGGCAACTATAATGTCCTGAGTCATCTTGCCCTTTGTATTAAACATATCATCTGCCTCTGGAAGTGGCATTGTATAGCCTGCTGCACTGGCTCCAGTAGGAATAATAGAAACTGAATAAACAGGTCCTACATCTGGCAATACATGGAATAAAATAGCATGTCCTGCCTCATGATATGCAGTAATTTTCTTTTCTTTGTCTGAAATAATGCGACTACGCTTTTCTTTTCCGATGCCCACCTTTACAAAGGATTTCTTGATGTCATCCTGTGTAATAAAGCCTCTGTCATCGCCTGCTGCAACAATAGCTGCCTCGTTAAGAAGGTTTTCAAGGTCTGCACCTGTAAATCCCACTGTAGTCTGTGCCACCTGGTGAAGATCAACGTCCTCGCCAAGAGACTTGTTCTTTGAATGAACTGTAAGTATTTCCTCACGACCTCTAACATCTGGTCTGCCAACAAATACCTTTCTATCGAAACGTCCTGGACGCATGATAGCGTTATCAAGGATATCCACACGGTTGGTGGCTGCCATAACGATGATGCCCTCGTTTACTCCAAAACCATCCATCTCTACAAGAAGCTGGTTGAGAGTCTGCTCACGCTCATCATGTCCGCCGCCCATACCTGTACCACGACGTCTAGCAACTGCATCAATCTCATCGATAAAAACAATACATGGTGCATTTTTCTTTGCTTCTTCGAATAAATCACGTACACGAGAAGCACCTACACCAACAAACATCTCTACGAAATCCGAGCCTGAAATGGAGAAGAATGGAACTCCTGCCTCGCCGGCAATGGCTTTTGCAAGAAGAGTCTTTCCTGTTCCAGGAGGGCCTACTAAAATAATACCCTTTGGAATGCGGGCACCAAGCTTTGTGTATTTGCCTGGGTCCTTTAAAAAGTCGACTAGTTCCTCGACCTCTTCCTTTTCTTCCTTAAGGCCTGCTACATTTTCGAAGGTGATACCAATATCATCCTTTCCAATCATTGTAGCTCTGCTCTTTCCGAAGTTCATCATGCGGGCATTGGCTCCGCCGCCTCCGCCTGCTTGAGCGTTCATCATAATCATAAAGAGGATGAACACTGCTCCAACAACTAAAAGCATTGGCAATAGCTGTGCTAACCAGCTATCTCTAGGCACATCTGCAATTTTGTAATTAACATCTGCGTCCTCTAAAAGCTTTTGTGCTGCATTTACATCTGTAACATAAAGAACTGAGGTGGTGCCATCAGAAAGCTTTATGTTTACTGAACCGGTAGGGACCTCAACGTTTTGAGTAATCTCTGCGCCTGTAACCTTTCCAGCATTAAGAGCCTTTTTGAAATCTACCATAGTGTACTCAGAAGTGGTCTTGCCCATAGTGCTATAGATAATAAGCATAACTACTACCACGAATACGGCGTAGATAACCATTCCTGATATTCTAATTTTCTTCAAATGTTATCCTCCTAATCTAATTCAACGATGCCGATATATGGAAGATTGCGGTATTTCTGGTCATAATCGAGACCATAGCCAACTACGAACTCGTCAGGGATAGTAAATCCTGTGTAGTCAACATGAACATCTACCTCTCTACGATCTGGCTTGTCGAGCATAGTAACCATACGAACTGACTTTGCTCCGCGATCCTTAAAATACTGGCTAAGGAAGTTTAGTGTGTTTCCGCTGTCGATAATATCCTCGCAGATAATAACGTTCTGACCAGTTGGATCAAGGTCTAACTCTTTTTTAATCTTTACAACGCCTGAAGAAACAGTGCCTCCGTCATAGCTTGATGTAGCCATAAAATCAATAATAACTGGTACTGTAATTCTCTTTGCAAGCTCACATGCAAAAAATGAAGCTCCCTTAAGGATACATACTAGAAATACTGTCTCACCCTCATAATCCTTGCTAATCTGCTCACCGATTTCCTTTATTCTAGCAGTTAGCTCCTCCTCTGGTAGAAGTACTCTAATTGTTTCACTCATTTTTTAATCCTCCGTATAACTTATCTCTATAATTCGAGTGGTTTCGTTTGAAATTTTGTAATATTCACTGATACGATGACCTACAACCCACATTACATGACTACCATCACATACTAAAGGTATGGAATCTCTAAGATGTTTTGGAATTTTTTCATCTACAAAGTAATCTTGGATTGATTTGTGCTCACCTGCAGAATTGATTGTTAGATAATCTCCCTCAGCTCGAGTTCGTATTACAATTTTATTCGTTATTTTAGCACAATCAAACCATTTCGTATAGGCATCAGTTGGGTATTTCATGCCTGCTTCCATATTGAATTCTCTCACATTAAAGGTGCCCTGATTTTCAGGGGAATTCTCTTCATCTATAACATATATTTCCTCATAGGAAATAATAAGGGTTTTCTTGTAGGGTAAATCGATTCGTCGCTCTCCCTCAGCGTCTAATAAATCTAGAATGTTTTCCACATGTACCGCTGCAACATCCTTTTCATTAGGCATATATTTGCTAAGGTAGGTTTTGATAGCCTGTGTAGAAATAACACGTGGTGCTGTTCTTATAGCTCTTTTTCTGATGTGGCCATTGTCTGATTTGGCAATTTCAAGTAAACCATTTGCTTCTAGCTGGATAAAATCAGCCACCTCTGACAAGCGCTCTGTCATATCAGTAATATGCTCTAGGGCCTTATCATTTATCTCTGATAGCTCTGGCAAAATATTATGTCTAATCTTGTTTCTGTCATAAACAGTTTCACTATTGGTAGCATCTATGCAGTAATCTATTCCATTTTCATCTAAGAACTGCATAATCTCTGCCTTTGGCACAGCTCTAAGAGGTCTAATAATATTGCCTCTTACTGGGGCGATACCACACATGCCATCCAATCCACAGCCTCTAGCCATGTGGAAAAGTACTGTCTCTGCATTGTCGTCAGCATTATGGGCAATAGCAATTTTTACTGATGGAATGCCAGCTGAGACCAGCTCCTGGGCCACCTGATCAAAGGCCTGGTATCTGGCTATTCTAGCCTCCTCCTCTGTGGAACGGCCTGAAGCCAGTGCCATGGCGGGAATATCTATCTTTTTAGAGGTGATATCCACCTGATAGGCCTTGCATAGGTTTTCCACAAACTCCTGGTCCTCGTCGGCATCTTTTCCACGTATCATGTGATTGATATGCACAGCGTGGATTGTCAAATCATACTCCTGACGAAGTGCCAGTAAAACGAAAAAAAGGCACACAGAATCTGGGCCACCTGATAGGCCCAAGACAATTCCATCGCCTTTTTTAATCATGTTATATTTATTTATAAAATCATTTATTTTCTTCTTCTTTAAAAATGATCCAATTGTCATGTGTAAGTCCAAGTTTTTTTGAAGCCTCGTTTTCTATATATTCATCAGAGCCAACATACTGCTCGTACTCTTTTAACTCATCACTCTTTTCATTGGCAGAATCCACCTGCCCCTGTAATGCTTCTTCCTTTTCCTTTAGGTCCTGATTTTTGTTATAGAGCTTTACAATCTGAAAGGTCATAACTCCAATCATAAAAAGCATTATGACTGCAACATATATTCTACCTGTAGAGGTTTTCTTTCGTCGATAATTATTCTTACGTCTTCTCGCCATTTTATAAATATTTGAATAAGTCTGCTGCTGCATCCTTCTTTGTAGTGTCCTGGATATCAAGGACCTCTACCTTAACGTTTTTATTTCCAAATGCTATTTCTATTATATCACCAATTTTAACATTTGTTGAAGCCTTTGCCACATTTCCGTTAACTAGTACACGACCGCCGTCGCAGGCCTCATTTGCTACTGTTCTTCTCTTTATTAATCTGCTTACTTTTAAGTACTTGTCTAATCTCATATAATTCCTATCTTTCTATGTAAAAAAGGGGGTTCGGCATAGCCGAACCCCTCCAAGGTTCTATAAATTAATATATTAGTTGATAGAATCCTTAAGAGCCTTACCAGCCTTGAACTTAGGAGCCTTAGATGCAGGAATCTTCATCTCAGCACCTGTCTGTGGATTTCTACCTGTACGAGCTGCTCTCTCAGAAACCTCGAATGTACCGAAGCCTACGAGCTGGATCTTCTCACCCTTCTTAAGCTCTTCTGCTACTACCTCTGTAAAAGCCTTTACAGAAGCCTCAGCATCCTTCTTTGAAATGTTAGCCTTGCTAGCGATAGCTGCTACTAATTCTGTCTTGTTCATTACTTATTCCTCCTCGAGAATATTTGAATTTATAGTAGGGCTCGTGCCCTTTTTAACTACAATATTCTTTATAAATGTTTTAAATATCAGTGTCAACAAAAAAACCCCAAAAATGCTGATTTTATAAGGTTTTTATGGATTATTACAAATTTTTTACACATTTTTTAAACATTATTACCATTTACAAACACTTGATTTTTCGTGACGTTCACACCATTTTCACACTTATTGATTCAATTTACTTATTAAGTCTGAAATGGTGGACAAATAATCTACCTCGTAGTCGTAGTCATCTACTGTATTTCCGCCTAAATCTTTGCTTGTTTCCTGGTCATTTTCAGTTTCTGTTTCTGTATCCTCAGTAGTGTCTGAAGATTCAGTCGAAGCTGTTGTGTCAGTTTCCTCTTCCATGGCCAATGTAATTGTGGCTGATTTTGAATTTACCACTAAAGTTTTGTTCCAAGAGGTGTAGCCTGCGCATTGTACAACCAGCTTGTGGTTTCCATATTTCACCATAACAGGCTCATTTATATCCACCATTTCACCATCAATATATACATAGGTGCTAGGAACAGTCACCAGGAAGGTCAGTTCGCAATAGCTAGGCCCCTCGCCCTTTAAATCCTCTAAATTTATCTCTGTGGTTTCGTTTCTATTAACTGTATATTCAGCTGTGCCGCCCCAACCATCGTTGGCTACAGTAATAGGATAGGTGCCCTCAGGAACCTCCAAAACGTCAGATCCGTAAATCATTGAAACGATTTTATCTCCTATAAATATAAGGCTATTGTTGAAAAGCTCTGTGTTTGTAAGCTGTATATATCCATGTCCTGTAGTGACTGCAATAGATATGATTTCTTTATCTTTTCCGATAACAGTGAGGATGTCGTCCTTTCCAATATCTGATAAAAGAATCTTTTCCGTATCTGAATAAATTTTTGTTTTGCCGGTGATCTTGTAGTTGCTGTCACCAATGGTAATCATGTCTTTATCAGTATTGATAGTATATTTGCTCAAATCCTCGTGTACCCACACTGAATCAGCCTTTTGCACGGATATCAGCGCTCCTGATGAAGGAAGGGTATCACCTAAAGTGACCACAGAGCCTATTGGAAAATTGGCCCAGCTAGAGCTGTCACCATATTTATCCAAAAACTTCGTGGTCATATTATAGTTGTAACGAAGCTGCTCAGAGGAATTGATGGAGTAAACTGCTATGCTTTCCTCCGCCATATTGATGCCCTCTACAATGTAAAGGTCCTGCTCTTTAGTGGCTGTCTCCTCAGTCTGCTCCTCTGCTGTTTCTGTCTTTAGTGCTGAGCCTGTGCGGCTCTTTATGGCGTTTTTAGACCCACTGGCACTGCCACATCCCGCAAATAAAGCAGCAATCAACGTCGTTACCATTATTAAATTTATTGTTTTGTGTGTAAAAATCCCTCTCATATGATTATTGTAGCATATCTTTAACTCGATTTACCAAATAATCTCTCTCATTCAATTCTGGGCTATCTACAACCTCATTTAATAGGGCATTTAAAATCTCTCCGATTTTTTGTCCCTGTGGTACGCCCATGGAAATGAGATCCTTGCCGTTTATCTTTAGGTCTTTTATTCTAAGACAATCATTGTCAGCCATGATTTGCTGATACATTGCTTCCAAGCTATCTATATAGGCGTATTTCTCGTCTCTTTCGAAAGAGCTCTGGGCGCTGGTGTCTGCACGCTTTACAGCCATCAGGTCCATAAAGTTTTCCTGGCCCACTCGAATAATCATGCGTCTAACATTTCGAGGATTGACCTCTGGTCTATCATCATGATTTTTAACCAGATTGCAAACCTTATTTATAGTATCATTGTCAAATTTGAGACGACGCATTATCTCCTTTGCCATCTCGGCACCTTTTGTAGGGTGTCCTTTGAAATGGTCGTGGCCATTTTCGTCTGTGACCTTACATACCGGCTTTGCGATATCATGAAGCATCATAGTAAGTCTAAGAACCTTTTCAGGAGCGATAGCCTCCATGGCCTTTAGGGTGTGCATGCCAACTGTATAGGCGTGATGCTTTGTGTTTTGCTCACAGGTAATCATCTGGTCAAATTCAGGGAAAAATACCTTTGTAAGCCCTGTCTCGTATACATCTAGCAATCTATCTGGATGATCTGAGGTAATGAGCTTAATTATCTCTACCTGTATACGCTCTGCGCTGATTCTATCTAATGTAGGAGCCAATTTTCTAATGGCCTCTACAGTGTTTTCTTCGATTGTAAAATCCAGCTGGGCTGAGAATCTAAGGGCACGAAGCATTCTAAGTGCATCCTCTGTGAAACGCTCCATTGGATCTCCTACGGCCTTTATGATGCCATTGTCCAAATCCTCTTTGCCACCAAAAAGGTCCACCAGACCCTGGCTGTCATTGTAGGCCATGGCATTGATAGTAAAATCACGGCGCTTTAGATCCTCCTCTAGAGATGCAGTAAAGGTAACCTCCTTTGGATGACGACCGTCCTCGTATTTTCCATCCACTCTGTAGGTGGTAACCTCATAGCCCACACCATTTAGCAATACTGTGACTGTACCGTGCTCGATACCCGTGTCAAAAGTACGCGCAAACAAAGCCTTTACCTGCTGTGGCAAGGCTGAGGTGGTAATGTCCCAGTCATGAGGAACTTTCCCTAGAATGCAGTCACGGACACAGCCGCCTACTGCATAGGCTTCGTGTCCGTTGGATTCTAATATCGATATAATATTTTGAACGTCTGCTGGTAAATTCATATTAATAAGCTTTACCCCAATATACTAATTTCTTAGCTGGCTTTCCGCAGCATGCACATACGTCAGAAATCTGCTCCTGATCGTTGAATGGCATACAACGTGAAGTAACTGCTAAATCTTCTTTTATCTTGTTTTCGCACTCGATATCGCCACACCACATAGCACGGATAAATCCTGGCTTGTTGTTGGCAATCTCTGTGAACTCTGCGTAGTTGTGAGCATCCCAGATGTGGCTATCTCTGTGAGCCTTTGCTCTCTCATACATATCGTGCTGGATAGTCTCAAGAAGCTCTGCTACCTTTGCCTCTACCTGATCAAGTGGGCACTCAATCTTTTCACGAGTATCACGACGTACAAGTACGCACTTGCCTGCCTCGATATCCTTTGGTCCAAGCTCTACACGAACTGGGATACCACGCATCTCAGCCTCTGAGAACTTCCAGCCTGGGCTCTTGTCTGAATCGTCAAGCTTTGAACGCATAGTCTTTCCAAGACGACCACAAACCTCTGCTGCCTTTTCAAGCACGCCTTCCTTCTTCTGCTGGATAGGAATAACAACTACCTGTGTAGGTGCAATACGTGGAGGAAGAACAAGTCCTGAATCATCGCCATGTACCATGATGATAGCGCCGATAAGACGTGTTGTCATACCCCATGATGTCTGGTGAACATACTGAAGCTGATTGTTCTTGTCTGTGTACTGAATACCAAAAGGCTTTGAGAAGTTGGTACCAAAGTTGTGTGATGTACCTGACTGTAAAGCCTTTCCATCGTGCATAAGTGCCTCGATAGTATATGTAGCCTCTGCTCCTGCAAACTTTTCCTTTTCTGTCTTCTGACCACGAACAACAGGCATTGCAAGAACCTCTTCGCAGAAATCTGCGTAAAGATTGAGCATCTGGATTGTACGTGCCTCTGACTCCTCAGCTGTAGCGTGAGCAGTGTGGCCTTCCTGCCATAAGAACTCTCTAGAACGAAGGAATGGACGTGTCTCCTTTTCCCAACGAACTACTGAACACCACTGGTTGTAAACCTTTGGTAGGTCTCTGTGAGAGTGAATAATATCTTTATAGAAATCACAGAATAGAGTCTCTGATGTAGGACGTACGCAAAGTCTCTCCTGAAGCGGGTTTAATCCACCGTGTGTAACCCATGCTACCTCTGGTGCGAAACCTTCTACGTGATCCTTCTCAACCTGAAGAAGACTCTCTGGAATAAACATCGGCATGTATACATTCTGTACTCCAGTCTCTTTGAATCTTCTGTCTAACTCGTGCTGGATATTTTCCCAAATAGCATACCCATCGGGCTTGATAATCATGCATCCTTTTACTGATGAATATGCAATCAAATCAGCTTTTACAACAACGTCGGTATACCATTGTGCGAAATCCTCGCTCATGGAGGTAATCGCCTCTACCAGCTTTTTCTCCTGTGCCATTTTAATCTCCTTATCTATTTCTAAAAATGTTTTCAAGCCCATACATTATAATGGATAATTGAAAACAAGTCCACTCTTTCGACGAGTGGACTTGAAATTTAAAGGTATTTTTCTTCAAATTGTTTTATTGTAAGTGGTCTGTCAAAATAGAAGCCCTGCAAATAATCTGCTTTGGTGCCGCTTAAGAACTCTACCTGATCCTCTGTCTCAACGCCTTCCACGATTACCTGCATGTCCAGTGCCTTGGCAAGAGAAACTATTGTATTTACGATCTTTCGGCCCTTTTCAGCGTTGTTTCCCATGGAAATAAATGCCATATCCATTTTTAAAATGTTCGCTGGCACTTCCTTTAGCATATTTAAAGAAGAATAGCCGCTACCAAAATCATCTATTTCGATGGTAAAGCCAAAATCTCTAAGAGAATTAATGATTTCTATCTGTCTTTCCTTTTCATTCATGAAAACAGACTCTGTGATTTCCAGCTTTAGTCTGTCTGGGTCTACATTGTATTTTCTAACAAGTGAAACCAAGGTCTCAAACAAATCTATGTAATAGAAATCCTTCACAGAAATGTTTACTGAGATGGAGCAATCATCTCGCCCCTTTGTGCTCCAAAAGGCCAATCTCTTTACTGCCTGTTCCCACACATATTGGTCTAGCTTGTAGATATAGCCTGTTTTTTCTAGCAAAGGAACAAAGGATGCTGGTGGGACAATGCCTCTTTCTGGATGTACCCATCTAACTAACGCCTCTGCAAAATTGCATTTTCCTTTCATATTGATAACTGGCTGTAGGAAAATAGCAAACTGTCCACTGGACAATGCATTTTCAAACTCGGCAATTATCTTTTGCTCGCTCATATATTCATTTCTGAGCATATCTCCATAGTAGGCAATGGTGTTTTTGTAGCTATCACGAACCGAATCTATAGCCACGTAAGCGCCATCGCACATGGCTGCCACGGATATATCTCTATCGTAAATATCATAGACGCCTGTAAGAATAACCATACGATACTGGGAGTTGTTTAAAATATTGCTGATGATATTCATATTTGTCATAAATAGCTCTTCTGAATATCTTTCCTTTGGCATTAATACAGCAAATCTATCACCTTCCAGTCTAGAAAAGGCTGAACCCTCTTTCATCTTTGACTGAATCAACTCGGCCACTTTTATAAGCACCTGGTCGGCTGCCTCAAAGCCAAACATCTCATTAACCAGCTTGAAGCCCTTGATATTGCAGCAAACCATAACATATTCCACTTCATTATTCTCATCGAGAATTCGTCTGGCCTCCTTGTAGAAGCTCTCTCGATTAAGGGCTCCTGTCAGAGGGTCATGGCTGCTTCTGTATTTTTCTTCCTCGAAGGCTACATAATCTCCTGTAACATCGTAGAAGGACATGTAGCATCCGCTGTAATGACCCTTTGAATCATATATCTTGTTGAAATGTACATCAAAGCGATAATCCTCGTCATTAATTTTGTACACATCATTCCAGCTGCTGTTGGCAATGGAATTGGTATCTCTACCATCTCGCCATTTTCTAAATCTCTCGTCTAAAAGCTTTCTATTTCCTCTGGTATCAAACATTCTATTGGCAAATTGATTTGTGTAAATGCAATTGTCATTTTCATCGAAGGCTACCAGTGCACACTCCATTCTCTCTGTGATGGTGGTGAGCATATACTCCACGAAGGAACGTGGATTGTAAAGCAAGGTATAGTAACCAATAAATATAGATGCAATTGCATAAAAGCAAATAGAAATATCTATTGAGAAATCCAGGAATAAATATGCCATGTTCAAAAGGATAATACCTACAAACATAACCAAAATCGAAAGATATCTATTCCTGTGAAAGCCGCTGGTGGCATAAGTTTTTTCTGCGAAAATAATAACTACTAAAGCTACTAGAATATAACTAAAGGTGATGTGCACCAAATAGTAATCATTGGAAACGAAATTGTAAAAGGCCTCTCCTGTAAAGGTCTTGGTCTCCACCAAATGAAATGCATGGTGCCATTTAAAGTTTGTAAACAGGCTGATGTTGTCCAAAATAGCCACAAATGTAGTAATCATTGGAGCGGCATAGCTTCCTGACCAAACCTTGGTGTATTGGCGTGCATAGAAAATAAATGCTAATAACAACCAATCAATGCTGGCAAAATAAAGCGCATACGCATGCTCAGCTTTGAAAATATCTCGCACTGATATAGCGTAGGTGTACGAAAGCGTAGTGACAATTGCAGCTCCAAGCAATAGAACTACAGATTGATTAAGTTTGTTTCCTCGTATTGAATGCTTTGTGCTTATGTATATCACACCAAGTAGCAATATAATAGCCGTCAGCATAAACACCATTATGTAAAGCTTTAGCAAAACTTACCCCCTGTCTAGCCCAATAACTTACTGTCCTTGAAATCCTCTCCCTTTGGTTTTATATCAAATTCCATGTCCTTTCCTGTGACTGGATGCTTGAAGCCAATGTAATGTGAACATAACGCTAAATTATGGCCTGTTGAAATACCCCCGTATTTTACATCCCCAAGAATAGGTGCTGTTCTGCTGGCCAGCTGTGTCCTAATCTGATGATGACGGCCTGTATATAGCTGAATATCCAATAATTTTTTATCATCCCAATTATCAACAACGTGGTATTCAAGGGATGCTTTTTTAGCTCTTGGATCTGTTTCCTTTACCACCTTTGAAAGGTTTGTGCGACTATCCTTTACCAGATAATCTACTAGCTTTCCCTCGTCTGGGAAGGCTTCTCTACTGATGATTGCGTAGTATTTTTTTGTGAAAACGTGATCGGTAATCTGCTTTGAAAGAGCACTGGCTACCTTTTGTGTTTTGGCGAAAACCATAACTCCCTCCACCGGCTGATCCAGCCTGTGGACCACATGAATCTCTGGATTTTCCCCTTTTTTCTTAAGATAGTTTGAAAGCTCACTCTCCATGTCAGGCTGTGTCACTGATTTGGTCTGTGTGGCAAGGCCTGCTTCCTTATAGCAGACAATCAGACTGCTATCCTCGAACAATACTTCCATACTCATACTCTCCTCTCTTATCCCTCAACTAGTAAAAACGGGATAATTAAATTTTATCATTTTAGAAAAAACAGATTATCATTTTCGCATTTTGTTCACAGTTAAAATGATTTCTGCCCTTTCTATATATGATTCTAGACTTTGAATCTATAGCCTACACCCCAGATAGTCTCGATATACTGAGGCTTTGAGGTGTTTAATTCGATTTTCTCACGAATCTTGTTTACGTGGACTGTAACAGTGGAAATATCACCGATAGATTCTTCTCCCCATAAGGTCTCAAATAATTGCTCTTTGCTGTAGATAACGTTTGGATTTTCTGCAAGGAATGTTAATAAGTCAAACTCCTTTGCTGTGAATACCTTTTCCTCACCATTTATCCACACACGTCTGCTGGCCTTGTCGATTCTAAGACCACGAATGCTGATTTCATTTTTCTGAATTGCTGGTGACTGAACCAATCTCTCATATCTAGCAAGATGTGCCTTTACTCTGGCAACTAATTCACTAGGCGAAAATGGCTTTGTAATATAATCGTCTGCACCAAGACCGAGTCCTCTAATCTTATCAATTTCTTCTTTTTTTGCTGAAACCATAAGAATAGGCACATTTTTTACCTCGCGGATGCGCTTGCAAAGCTCAAAGCCATCCATTCCTGGTAGCATTAAATCGAGGATATACATGTCATAATTGCCTGTAAGAGCCTTTTGTAATCCCTTTTCTCCATCTGCCTCAATATCTACCTCAAAGTTTGAAAGCTCTAAGTAATCCTTCTCAAGCTCTGCAATAGCTTCCTCATCCTCGATAATTAATATTCTGCTCATTAATCTCCTCCTAGTGATGCTAAACCTCAGAAACTATAGGTGTTTCTTCGTATTTTCTAATTACAAAGTACATGGTAGTACCTTCATTTTCTTTGCTGGTAACCCAAATCTTTCCGCCATGATCTTCAACAATTTTTTTGACGATTGAAAGACCAATTCCGCTGCCACCTGCTGCAGAATTTCTAGAGGTATCAGCTCTGTAAAATCTATCAAAAACATATGGAAGGTCATGCTGTGCAATGCCCTTTCCATTGTCTGCTATCTCGATTTGAACGAAATCGCCAACATCCTTTATAGTAATACCTATACGTGATTTATTGTCAGCACGCATGTATTTAACTGAATTGCTGACAATATTGTGAATAATACGTCCCAATTGCTCTGGGTCTGCAATGATGAGAACCTCAGGATCTACAAAATTTGCATAATCCAATCTGATATGCTGATTTTCAAGATCCATACCCAGCTCTTCTATGCAGTCGTTGAAATATGCATGAAGATTTAGCTTCTGGAAATTGTATGGAATCTTGTTTGTATCGATATTCGAATACAAGGTCAACTCATTGATAAGTGTATTCATTTCATTGGCTTTATTGTATATGGTGCGGATGTATTTTTCCTGTTTTTCTGGAGTATCTGCCACACCATCAAGCATGCCTTCTGCATAGCCCTTTATGGCTGTAATTGGTGTTTTCAGGTCATGGGCGATATTGGAAATCAACGCTCGCTGCTCTGCCTCATCCTCCAGCCGGTCCTTTGCATTATTTTGTAATCGTACTCGCATATCCTCGAAGGCATTGCATAATTCGCTCATTTCGTCTATGCCTGTGCTAGAAACGCTAAAGTCTAGATTGCCTTCCTTTACGTTGTTTGCCGCAACCTTTAATACCTTTAGCTGTGGGGCTATTCCCTTGTATATCCACATAACCATGATAATGGCTGTGACTATCAAAATAATAAACTCTGTAATGCAAAACTGAATGATCAAATCATCAAATTTGCCCATATCATCCATGTATACCTTGAATGATTTGACTACCTCATTTGATACCAGCTGTTCTGCAGTAGCATCTGCCACAATTCTTTTTAACGCAAGTACCAATGTACCAAACAGCATGACAGGTACAACTGTAATTATAAAAAATGATATTATTAAGCGATTTTTTAACTTCATGACAACCTCACTACAATAAAAAGAGCAGCCCCTTTGGACTGCTCTTATTATATCATATTGATAATTTTAAAGATATTTCTTTAAAGCATCTACCTTATCTGTCTGCTCCCAAGGAAGCTTTACATCTGTACGGCCGAAGTGACCATAAGCAGCTGTTGGACGATAGATTGGACGACGAAGGTCAAGCATCTTGATGATTCCTGCTGGACGAAGGTCGAAGTTCTCGCGAACGATGTTTTCGATCTGTTCATTAGAAAGCTTACCTGTGCCAAATGTGTCTACCATGATTGAAGTAGGCTGTGCTACACCGATAGCATATGAAAGCTGAATCTCGCACTTGTCTGCGAGACCTGCTGCTACGATGTTCTTTGCAACGTAACGTGCTGCATAAGCACCTGAACGGTCTACCTTTGTGCAGTCCTTTCCTGAGAAAGCACCGCCGCCATGACGAGCGTATCCGCCGTATGTATCAACGATGATCTTACGTCCTGTAAGACCTGCATCACCATGTGGGCCACCAATAACGAAACGGCCTGTTGGATTGATGTAGAACTTTGTCTTTTCATCAACCATTTCCTGTGGAAGAACTGGGTCGAATACGTATTTCTTGATATCTGCGTGAATCTGTTCCTGAGTGACATCTTCATCATGCTGTGTAGATAAAACTACAGCTTCAAGTCGAACTGGCTTGCCAGCCTCGTCATACTCTACAGATACCTGTGTTTTTCCGTCTGGGCGGAGATACGACAATGTGCCGTCTTTGCGGACATTTGTGAGCTGTAGAGCAAGTCTATGAGCAAGAGAAATAGGATATGGCATTAATTCTTCGGTTTCGTTT